>NZ_JAMYMV010000055.1:0-41062 GCF_040318715.1 Mesorhizobium sp. M1050
ACATGGCGGATCAATTGCAAACTTTCTGGTTACCGGCCCTGTGGCAAAGAACGCTCGACCATTTTCGGAGGGGTGCTTTGCCATTCGCCGGTGACGCTGTGATTGCTGCGCGGCGGAAGCCGAACGCGCTAAAGCGAAATGGTCTACTGATACCGAGTAGGCGTTGAGACACTCGCCAAAACCATTCTCACCTAACCACCTGATATTTATGTTGAAACTGGCGCACCCGACAGGATTCGAACCTGTGACCTCTGCCTTCGGAGGGCAGCGCTCTATCCAGCTGAGCTACGGGTGCTTCCCGGAATCCGGAAAACGTACCAGCCGGTGAACCGGCAAGTCACGGCTTCTTAGCGGAAGCCGCGGCGGGCTTCAACGGGCAAATGGATAGCGGCTGCGGCAAAGGCAAAACCACAGGCTCGAATCGAATGCTGCTCGTTCCAGATGGAGTGGAGGTTGAATTTAGTATCTCCGCTTCCAATAGGTGCGGCTGCCGATGTCAATGCCGTTAGTTCAAAGTTTCCAACCAACCAGTCATCGGAATGGCGTTCGAATGCTTCCCAGACCATCAACCCGAACATCAGCCTGGCCCAAGTGATATCGCGTTGCGCGGGACCTACGCATATCGGCCAAAAAGGAGTGTTGATCCAGTTCGTGCCAGGCATCCAGCCAGCCGTAAAGATATTATCTCCGTCGATCTTCGCATCGAGAGCCGCCCTCACGCCTTCCAATTCCGGCGACGTGAGACCAGTCAAGACAGCTTGATAGCGGCGCCCTCTTTCGCCCCTTTGCAGAACGCCGGCGATAATTTTTTCGGACACAAAATCCAAAATGGGAATCAACGCTGTCCTCCGCCGCGACCTATGCAAAGTGAAGGGCGGACTCAAAGATGCAAGGCCGAGCTGCAAAATCATTTGGTGCTCTATCGGCACTTTGATCGTGAGCCGACCTGCCTTACGGTCGCGACGAAATCACAGTCAGTATTCGAGGAATGAATGATCACAGGTGAACTTCGCTCAAAAATCGACGCCGTGTGGAATGCCTTCTGGGCGGGTGGCATCGCCAAAGCGCGTGCTGTTCCTCGCCGACCGTGTCGCGCTGGTCAACCAGGCCGCCGGCGCGTTCAAGGCACATCTGCCGGATTCAGCGCCGGTCAACCTCGTCACCGAGCGCACCAGCGATGGCCGCGTTTTCCTGTCGACCTATCCGACAATGATGAATCTGATCGATGGCAAGGCCGACGAGAAGCGCAAGTTCGGACCGGGCCATTTCGACCTGATCGTCATCGATGAGGCGCATCGCTCTGTCTACCAACGCTATCGGGCGATCTTCGAATATTTCGACTCTTTCCTCGTCGGATTGACGGCGACCCCCAAGGACGAAATCGACCATAACACCTATTCGCTGTCGACCTTGAGGATGGCATCCCGACCGACGCCTATTCGCTCGACGAGGCGGTGGCCGATGGCCATCTGGTGCCGCCCAAGGCGATTTCCGTGCCGCTGAAGATCGTGCGCTCCGGCCTGCGCTACGACGATCTCAGCGATGAAGGGAAAGACCGCTGGGACATGCTGGAATGGGGCGAAGAGGAGATCCCCGACAGCGTCGATGCCGCGGAGGTCAACAAGCGGCTCTTCAACACCGACACCGTCGATCTCGTCATCGCGCATTTGATGACCAACGGACTCAAGGTCGAAGGTGGTGATCGGCTCGGCAAGACCATCATCTTCGCCAAGAACCAGGCGCATGCGGTGTTCATCGAGGCGCGGTTCAACGCGGCCTATCCGCATGAGAGCGGCGCTTATGCGCAAACGCTGATCGACGATTTTTCGAAGAAAACGAAGGCCCCTCATATCGCCATCTCGGTCGACATGCTCGACACCGGTATCGACGTGCCGGAGGTGGTGAACCTCGTCTTCTTCAAGCAGGTGCGCTCGAAGACGAAATTCTGGCAGATGATGGGGCGCGGCACCCGGCTGTGTCCCGACCTGTTCGCGCCGGGCCAAGACAAGGAGTTCTTCCGCGTCTTCGACTACTGCCAGAACCTTGAATTCTTCGGCGCCAATCCGGAACTCAAGGATGCAAGCACCGCGAAGTCATTGTCGGAACGGCTGTTTGCAGCGCGGCTCGACCTGGTGCGCGCGCTTGACGAAAAGAAGCGCAAGTCCGATGGCCTAGCCGAAGATCCGACACCTTTCAAAGCCTCGACCTATGTCGCCTCGCCGCTGACCGAGGAAGATATCAGAACCGATGCGGTCGAAGTTCTGCGCGACACCCTAGCCGGGCTGAACCTCGAGAATTTCATCGTGCGTCAGCGTCGTCGCGCGGTGGAAAAATACCAAAGACCGGAAGCCTGGATCGCGATCGACGACGAGAAGCGCAAGGAGCTTGTCGACGAGATTGCGCCTTTACCTTCGGCGAAGCAGTTTGGAACCGAGGAGGCGAAGCGGTTCGACCTGTTGATGTTTTCGCTGCAGCTTGCGCTGCTGAAGGGCTCCAAGCGGTTCGACACGCTGAAGAAGCAACTGCTGGAAATCGCGTCAGCGCTGGAGGACCAGACTGGCATTCCGGCGATCGCTCATCGGGCCGTCCTGATCGAAGAGATCCAGACGGACATCTGGTGGGAGGGTGTCAACGTTCCTTTGCTCGAACTGGTTCGGCTACGGCTGCGCGATCTCGTCCAGCACATCGAGAAGGGTCGGAAAGCGATTGTCTATTCCGACTTTGCCGACGAGATCGGCGATGGTGTTGAAATCGATCTGCCCCAAGTTGGCGAAGCCGACTTCGCTCGCTTCAAGCAGAAAGCACGCCACTTCCTCAAGAGGCACGAGGACCATCTCGTCTTGCACAAGCTGAGGCAGGGAAAGCCGCTGACGGCCATCGATCTGGCCGCGCTGGAAAAGATGCTGCTCGATGCAGGCATTGGTGACGCCGGCGATATTGAACGAGCCCGCGAGACCAGCCGTGGCTTCGGTCGGTTCGTGCGTTCATTGGTAGGGCTCGACCGTGCCGCCGTTTCGGAAGCCTTTGGCGAATTCCTGTCTGCGGGAACAGCTTCCGCCGCCCAGATCGAGTTCGTCGGCATGATCATCGAGCACCTGACCGACCAGGGCACGATGGACCCGAGCTTGCTCTATGAGCCACCCTTTACCGATCTAGCTCCTACGGGGCCGGAGCAAGTATTCGACGAGGACAGAGTTACCAGACTCGTCAGCCGTATCCGTGAGATCAGCGACAGCGCGGGACCTAGCCGCTCACTGCGCCGCCTCGCTCTTCACCGCCCTCTTTCTCCGTACCGCCCGCTTCGGCTTCCTGGCACCCGTCAGTTCGTGCATCGCGTCCAGCTGCATCTGCTGCATTTCGGCCAGGCGCGTCCATTGGCGCGAGATGAGGTAGTCGAGTTTTTCGTGCAGGTGGCGCACTTCCAGCTCGGCCTTGAGGTTGACGCGGTAGTCGTTGAAGGAGCGCAGGCGGTCCTTGGATTCCTGCCGCCGCTGGCTCATCATGATGATCGGCGCCTGGACGGCGGCAATGCAGGAGAGCAGCAGGTTCAAGAGGATAAAGGGGTAGGGATCAAAGGCGCCCGCCATGCCGGCGAACAGGTTGATGCCGATCCACACCAGAAGCACGCTGGCAAACGAGATCAGGAACCACCAGCTGCCGCCGAAGGAAGCCATGTTGTCGGAGACGCGGTCGGCGAACGTCCGGTGCTCCTCGAACTCTTCCTCCGAGTTTTCGGAAATCGTGTCCTGCCTGGCGATCGATTCGACCACCTGGCGGTCGAGTTCGGAGAATTCGCCGTGTTCCTGCTGGAGCAGCTCCTCCATGTAGCGCATGCGGTAGCGGCCGAGCTCGGCGCGGGTGATGCGGGCGCCGGCCGGCAGGTCCGGATGATCCGATCGAATGCGGTCGGCGAGGCTCGGGCGCAGCGTGTCGATGCGCACCAGATCGCGCTTGCGGAATTTGCGGCCCGATATCGCCGATGGTTTTTTCTTCGGCTTGCCACGATGGGCGCCCGGAGCGGACGGCTCCGAATCCGGCACGTCGGGCGTTTCGAGGTGCTCGTCCGAAGTCTGGTCGGCCTCGAGCTCGCCGGTGGTCGGCGCCTCGAAATATTCGCCGCCGCTGTCGTTCTGATTGTCTGCCGGCTGCTCGGGCGTTTTCGGAACGGTGCTCATGGTGCGGGCTCCTGTGGTGGTGCTGGGCGGGACGATAAACAGAGGTGACGGCGCATAGCCAGCGCGGGGCACGGATTTCGCGGGCCGGACAAGTGGTTTTGATCGATCGGAGGGGGTCGGTGTGGCTGGCTGCGGCCCGCTCTTCGCGGCCTCAGGGCGGGTGGGGACATTCGAGATTGGCCGAAGCCTCACCAACATCGTCATCCACGGGCGAAGCGGACGCGTAGACCCGAGGATCCTGTGTGTTGTTGCCATGCCGGGACGACGAGGAAATGCAGTGGCGCGGGATAGAAACTCGTTCTGTGCGATCCTTCCCACCCCCCTCTGTCCTGCCGGACATCTCCCCCGCAAGGGGGGAGATTGGATGTCATGACTGCTTTCGCCAATCCCCGACGTCGAAGAAAAAGCGCCATCAGAGCAATCTGCCAATCTCCCTCCTTGCGGGGGAGATGTCCGGCAGGACAGAGGGGGTGTTGTCCCGCCGACATCACACCAACTTCAGCACCGCTGCGGCGCTTTGAAGTCGCGGCATGGATCCTCGGGTCTGCGCCGCGTCGCTGCGCTCCTTGCTCCGCCCGTGGATGACGAAGCGATGAGGGTTTGCGCTGATCGCCTACCTTGCTCGAACGGCATTGCGAACCAGGGCGTACAGGGCTGCGGGAGGGCGACGGCAACAAAAAACCGCCTTGCGGCGGGTCACTGGCGCGACTCAGCACCATGCCTGGATATGTAGCACAGTTGCCCTCACCGGGCAATGCGCCACGCGCAGCCGAGCGCGATGCTTGCTACCGGCAGCTCGCCCTTCGCAGGCTCCCTGCCCTTCGGGCGTTCAGCCCCTTCAAAAGGTCCACTGGATCTTTCGATCCGCCCGAAGGCGGACCGTGGCTTCACCGTTCGTCGTTCAAAAAGCCAAGCAATTGGCTTTTTGTCCGCTGCGCGGACCACTCCTCACTGCTCGGCGAACATCAGCCTGGTCTTGGTGTCGGCCATCGCGGGCGACAGACTGCGCTGGATTAGCGCTTCGACATGATCGTTGCGCTGGCGGGCGCTGTCGGCGCCCATCACCACCACGATCAGATTGCGGCCGTCGGCATTGTAGGAGGTGACGATGTTGAAGCCCGAGGCCCTGATGTAGCCGGTCTTGATGCCGTCGACGCCGTGCACGCGGCCGAGCATGTCGTTGTGGCCGCGCACCAACCTGCCGCGGAACATGAAGTCGCTTTCGGAGAAATAGTGGAACTGCTGGGGAAACCGCCGATGCAGCGCCATGCCGAGCACCGCCATGTCGCGCGCGGTGGTGTGCTGGTTGTCGTCGGGCAGGCCGGACGCGTTGCGGAACGAGGTGCTGGTCATGCCGAGCTGGCGCGCCTTGGATGTCATCATGGCGGCGAATTGATCCTCCGAGCCACCGAGATATTCGCCGACCGCCACCGCCACGTCATTGGCCGATTTGACGACGATGGCGCGAATCGCGGAATCGACATCGATGGTCTCGCCGCGCCGGAAGCGCATCTTGGTCGGCGGCTGCGAGGCGGCATGGTCCGAAACCGGGATCTGCGTTTCCTTGGTGAGGCGGCCGGCGTCCAGCGCCTCGAACAGCAGATACAGCGTCATCATCTTTGTCAGCGAGGCCGGATAGCGCTGCGCCGTCGAGTTGACCTCGAACAGCTGCTTGCCGGTCCCGGCGTCGACGACGATGGCGGCATATTTCTGCGGCGGCGCCGGTACCGCCAATACGGCGTCCGGCGGCGTCACGGTCGTGCAGCCGGCAAGCAGCAGCAACAGGCCAAGGACCGCAAAAACGCGCTGGATGAGCGGAAGGAGACGCAGGTGGGGCAAGGGCAAGTCTGTTCGGTCAAGCTGTTGCTGAGATAAGGCGAAGCTAACGTAACGCGTCAGCTGCGTCCATTTGGTTAATGGAGGTTAGCCCCAGGATTGTCGAGGCCGCGCAGGACCTGGTTCCTCCGAAAAGCGCCCCGAAACGGCCTGTTTCCCGTGTCTTTCCTTGCCAAAACCGTGTTTCCTGTGGGAAGTCGTGGTATCTGGCGGCTTGGGGGCTTGGCATGATTGACATCGGGGCCGGGGGCGCGGCGCCCTCGCTTATCAGGGCATCGCTCAGTCGCACCGGCAAATGGGCCGGCAGCGTCGCCTTTATCGGAGGTGCGGCTTCCGATATCCTCAATCCGCTGGCGCCGTTCGCCGCCTATATCGCGCTGGCCGCCTCGGTGGCTGCCGTCACCATCGCCATTGCCATCGTGCTCAGGCTGGTGCTGGCGGCCAAGGCGCTGCCGGCCTTGATCTTCGCCACAAGCGCTGCCGCCGTCGCCGGCGGCGTCTACGGCCTGCAACAGCAGACCAACGCCCAGAACGGGGTGATCGCCAGCCTGGTGCCGGCCATCGCCGGGCTGCAGCAGTCGCTGGGCATCGTCTCGGCCAAGGTGGCCAAGATCGAGCAGACGGTCACGCAGACGCAGAAGACGGTCGAAGCGGTCAAGCAGTCGACCGACACGGTGGTGAAGAAGACCGACGAGATCGCCAACGCCCAGCAGCAGCAGACCGCACTGGTGCAGAAAACCGCCGAAGAGGTGAAGAAGCAGACCGAGACGCTGGCCGCCGGCCAGGCGCAGCAGCAGGCCCAGACCGAGAAGCTGCAGGCGACGACGCAGCAGATCGCCGCCTCGATCGACACCATCGCCAAGGGCTTTGCCGCCCTTGCCGCGCAAGGTGGGGCGATCGCCGAGCCGAAGCGGCCGGACGAGTTCTACCACAATGCCCGGGTCTACGAGCTTTCCGGCGACATGCTGAACGCGCGGCGCTCCTATCTCGCCTTTGCCGGCTTCGATGTCGACGCCATCGACCCCTATACGCGCTTTGCCACGCTGCTTCGGGTCCAGGACGGCAAGGCCGGCGCCCGCGAGGTGTTCGGCGCGCTTGCCGACAAGGGCAAGGCGCTGTCGATCAAGCTGGTGCATATATTGCAATTCGACGACGCCCAGCGCCTCGAGAAGCTCAACGCTTTCATCGCGGCCAATGCGGATTTCGCGCCGGCCTATTTCCTGTTGGCGCAGGAGTTCTCGGAAGACCGTCTCGGCGCCCAGACGCTGGCCGACAAGCGCAACGAGGCCAAGGCGCTGACCAAATTCGTTTCCTACGAAAAGGATGGCGGGCTGCTCAAATATTTCGTCGACCAGACGCAGTTGGCCGACTGGCTGGACCGCAGCCGCAGCCGGCTGGCAGCGCTCGGCGACGTGTTCGACCCTGCCCGCTTCGTGCCTTCGCTGACGCCGATGCGCTCCAACCAGGGCTGGTCGATGACCATCTCGCTGCCGGAGCCGGCGACCGCCATCTCCTGGCGCATGGGCGAGACCGGCCCGTTCACCGACACCGGTTTCCTGGCGATGAACGACCAGACGACCGGCAAGCCGATGGCCAATCCGAGCTTCGAGATGCCCGACAGCACCGTGGCCGGAATTATCGCGATCAAATATCTCGACATACGGGGCCGCGAAACTGGCCCGTTCGACATCCGTTTCGACCCGGAGGCAGCGCTTCAGCAAGGCAACAAGCAGATCCTCGACCAGTTCTGGACGTCGTGGATCGCCTTCGACTCCGGCGGCAATCACGGCCTGGTCTATTTCACGCAGATGCTGTCCTACCGCTGCGCCATCAAGGAGGTGCACTACAGCCTGAACGGTGCCGCGCTCGACAAGTCGCTCGAGATACCGCCTTGCGACAAGAAAGACCCTTACGCCATCCCCTACGACGCCAAGGGCTATTTCAAGGTCGCCGACAGCGTGAAGTCGATGTCGGTGCAGGTCACCTACACCGACGACACCAAGTCGCCGGTGCGGGAGTACAAGCGGCAGTAGAGGGGGCGGTGCCATTCCCCTCTCCGTCTCGGCTTCGCCGAGCCACCTCTCCCCACTTTCGTGGGGCGAGGAACCGCCAACTTCGAAAGGCCAGTCTTGCAGAACTTGGGTTCCTCGCCCCCGCAAAGCGGGGGAGAGGTGCCTCGCGCAGCGAGGCGGAGCGGGGGCAGCGCCGACGTTCGGCGATCAGTCGCCACCCTCCTTTTGATACGAAATGCCCGACATCAAGCTTGCGCAACCGGCGCCGAAGGGGTTCTGTTTGCGCCTTCAGAATCGGTGAGAGCGCAATGACTGTCAGCACCATCAAGGCCAGGGATATTTCGGTTTCGCTCGATCTCACGGTCGGCCACATCGCCGACATGGTCGTCGAGGGCGGCGGGCGGCAACTGAAGCCGCTGCACCGCGCACCGTGGGTCGACGCGGGCGAGACGCTGCCGGATTATCTGCCGGAAGGCACAGTCCGGCTGTCCGGCGATTTTCTCTGCGCGCCGTTTTCACGCAGCGATGTCGAGGAGGCGCCGTTGCATGGCTGGCCGGCCAACAGCGCCTGGGATGTCGTCGAGAGTGCCGCCACGGAAGATGGCTGGCGTGCGGTCTATCGCTTGCGGCACAGGGTGATGGGCGCTTCAGTCGACAAGATCCTCACGCTGCGCGACGGCCATCCCTTCCTCTACCAGGAGCATGTGTTTTCCGGAGGCCATGGCGCGATCTCGGTCGCCCATCACCCGATGACGGCGATGACGGGCGGCGGCAGGCTGGCCTTTTCGCCAAAGCGGTTCGCCGCGACGCCGGACGATCCGCTGGAGCCGGATCCGGCGCGCGGCCGCTTCATGCTGGCCTATCCGGGTCGGTCCGCTGATCTCGGTCATTTTCCCGCCGCCGGCGGCGGGACGGTCGACCTGACGGAATATCGTATGGGCGACCGCCGCGAGGATTTCCTGACGCTGGTCGAGGCCGATCATGGCGGGCCGGGCTGGACCGCCCTGGCGCGTGAGGCCGAACAGGACCTGGTGCTGGTGCTGAAGAACCCCGCCGAGCTGCCGATCACCATGCTGTGGTTCAGCAATGGCGGACGCGACTACGCGCCCTGGAGCGGCCGCCACCGCGGCGTGCTCGGCATCGAGGACGGCCGCACGGCGATAGGTCATGCCGCTTCGATCGGCGACAACTGGCTGACGCGCGAAGGCGTGGCGACCGCCTTTGCGCTTGGCGAAGGCCGCAGCGTTTCCTTTCGCCACATCATCGGCGCCATGCCGCTGTCCGGCGGCGAGCCGCCGCAGGCGATCACGACTGCGGATGGCCGTATGCGGCCGGCAGCCGGCAGCTCGTCCTGGGAGGTTCCCTTCGACAGCGACTTCCTGCGCATAGGGCGGACGGCGGCAGCTTGAGTGGATGGCTTCCTGTTTGTTCGCAAGGAACGTTGGGGCGCAAATTCCGGTTTGAAATTTCCGCTTGCTGCCGACAAGATGCCGCGATTGTGGTTATCCTGCCGATCATGCAGGCCAGAGAGAGGCTCCAATGTCCGAAATCGCCCATCTCGCCGCCACCATCTTCAAGCGTGCCGGCAAGGCAAGCCGCTTCATCGTCGCCATTGCCGGGCCGCCTGGCGCCGGCAAGTCGACGCTGTCGGCGAGGCTGCGTGAGCTGTTGCCCGAAGGCACTTCGGAGGTCGTGCCGATGGACGGCTTCCACTATGACGACGCCGTGCTCGAGCGGCGCGGCCTGCGCGCGCGAAAGGGTGCGCCGGAAACCTTTGACTTTGCCGGCTTCGAGGCCCTGCTGAAGCGCATCCGGGCCGGCGAACCCGATATCGCCATACCGGTCTTCGACCGAAGCCTTGAACTGTCGCGCGCCGCCGCCTCGATCGTCGCCACCGAGACCAAGTTCATCCTGGTCGAGGGCAATTACCTGCTGCTCGACGAGGAACCGTGGTCGCGGCTGGCGCCGCTGTTCGATTTCTCGATCTTCGTCGACGTGCCGCGTGACGAGCTCGAGCGCCGCCTGCTGGAGCGCTGGCACGGGCACGGCCGCTCCGATGAGGATGCGCGCGCCTGGATCGCCTCAAACGACATGCCCAACATCGACCGGGTTGTCGCTCGCCGCCGCGCTGCCGATCTGGTGATCGGCCTTTCCGCTTGATTCTACGGATTGCGCAAGGGGAACCTTAAGACTTTCAGGCCGTTATCGCGGACAAGGCAATTCTGCCAAGAAGGGAGTCCGTCCGATGGCACAGAAGGCAAGAAAGCCCGCGCCCTCCAAGGGCAAGGCAACCCAATCCAAGGCAGGCGCCGGCCCGGCAACCACGGCGCGTTCCAAGGATACCAAGCCGGCCTTCGGCAAGGCAGCGCCGAAGAAAGTGGTGCCGGCCGCCGCGAAAGCCGCGCCGAAAACCGCAAAGCCCAAGAAACCGGCAGGCGCTGACGGTTCTATTTCGAGCAGCGCATTGCGCACGGTCAAGGCTGCGGCCAATGTGGCTGCAGGCGCCGTCGTCGCCGCCGCCAGGGGTACTGCATCGCTTGCAGCATCCGTGGTAGGCAAGGGCGATTCGAAAGCCAAGGCGAAGTAGAGCCTTCTCAAAGCTCGCAGGTTTGGGGGGTCAGGCTCTGGCCGGGATGGTCAGGCCCTTCTGCACGGCAGGCCGCGCCAGGCCGCGTTCCAGCCACGCCGCCACATTGGTGAAATCGTCGAAACCGACGAGGTCGCGCGCTTCGTAGAAGCCGATCAGGTTTCGTACCCAGCCGAGCAGCGAGATATCGGCAATAGTGTAGTCATTGCTCATGATCCATTTGCGGCCCTTCAGCCTACCATCGAGGACGCCGAGCAGCCGCCGCGATTCATCGCGATAGCGCTCCAGCGGGCGCTTGTCGGCAATCTCGCGGCCGGCGAATTTGTGGAAGAAACCGACCTGGCCGAACATCGGCCCGACCGAGGCCATCTGGAAGAACACCCACTGGATGGTCTCGTAGCGACGCGCCGCATCCACGGGCATGAGCAGGCCGGTCTTTTCGGCGAGGTAGAGCAGGATGGCGCCGGATTCGAACAGGCCGATCGGCTTGCCGTCCGGACCGTTCGGGTCGATGATCGCCGGGATCTTGCCATTGGGATTGAGCGACAGGAATTCCGGCGTCCAGCTTTCGTTCTTGCTGATGTTGACCAGATGCGGCTCGTAGGGCAGGCCGAGTTCTTCCAGGGCGATCGATATCTTCACGCCGTTCGGCGTTGTCGCCGAGTAGAGCTGGATCCGATCCGGATGTTTGGCTGGCCAGCGCGTTGCAATCGGAAAGGCGGACGGGTCGGCCATGGGAAACTCCTGAATGGGGATTCGCGCCGAGCGGCACGGTTTGGCGGGGGGCGGCCAAGAATTAGACGCGCCAAACGGCACGATCAATATGGCGGTGAACGTTTCGTCGTGCACCGACAGTCAACTCTGGGACGATCGGGATCGCCCCGGGTAGTTGTAACGGCCGATGCAGGATCAGACGGCCTTGAAGGCCAGCACCGCATTGGTGCCGCCGAACGCGAAGCCGTTGCTGATCGCGGTGCGCACCTTGCGCTCGCGCGCCACATTCGGCGTAATGTCGAGATCGCAATCGGGATCGGCCTCGCGAAAATTGGCCGTCGGCGGCACGATGCCTTCGCGGATTGCCATCACGCAGGCGATCATCTCGAGCGCGCCCGATGCGCCGAGGCAATGGGCATGCATCGACTTGGTCGACGACATCGAAAGCTTGTAGGCATGGTCGCCGAAGACGCGCTTGATCGCCGCCGTCTCGATCTGGTCGTTGGCCTTGGTGCCGGTGCCGTGGGCATTGAGATAATCGACATCCTCGGGATTGAACCCGGCGTCGGCCAGGCAGGCGCGCATGGCGGCCGTCGGCCCTTCGATGGTCGGCGCGACAATGTCGGACGCGTCGGCGGAAAGACCGGCGCCGGCAATCTCGGCAAGAATGGTGGCGCCGCGCGCCATGGCGTGTTCGTAGCTCTCCAGCACCGCCATGCCGGCACCTTCGCCAAGCGACAGGCCCTGGCGATCGGCCGAAAATGGCCGGCAGGTGTCCGGTGCCAGCACCCGCAGCGCTTCCCAGCCCTTCAGGACGCCCCAGACCAGCGGCGCATCGGTGCCGCCGGCAACCATCACGTCGGCGCGGCCGAGCCTGATCTGGTCGACGGCCGAGGTAATGGCGTGATTGGACGACGAGCAGGCCGACGTGACGCCGAAGACCGGCCCGCGCAGGCCGAGATTCATGCTGACATGACCAGAGGCGGCACTTGGCATCACCTTTGGCACGGTGAAGATGCCGGCGCGATTCCTGCCCTCGATCAGGATGGCGCGATAGTTCTCCTCGATGGCTTCCCAGCCGCAGACGCCGACACCGACGACGGTGCCCATCCGATAGGTGGTGGCCTCATTCGAAACCAGGCCGGACTGCCGCATGGCTTCCCTGGCCGCGATCGTCGCCAGCAGGCTGAAGCGGTCCATCGATACGGTCTGCTTGCGGTCGATGCCGTGATCGGGAAGCGTCTTGATTTCGCAGCCGACCTTGACCTTCAAATCATGCAGCTGCGGACTTGTGATCTGGCCTATGGCCGAGCGGCCGGCGCGCATCTCGTTCCAGATCGCAGGCGCGCTGGTGCCGAGCCCGCAAATGCCGCCCATGCCGGTAATGACGACGCGCTGCCGCATTCAGTTCAGGCTTTTTTCGCGATCAGAGCGCGGACAGCTTCGACCATATCGCCGACATTCTTCAGATTGCTCCAGGCGTCGACCGTGTTCATCTCGATCTCGATGCCATACTCTTCCTCAAGATCGAAGATGATCTCGGTCAGCTCGAGCGAATGGATACCAAGCGAGGTCAATTCGGTGTTGGTGGTGATTTCCTCGCCACCCGGCTCGGCATGAGCCTTGATCTTCGCGATGATATCCGTTGCCAGCTGGTCGGCCATTCGGTTTCTTCCCCACTGTGTCGCGTTTCCCGACGCCAACTGAGCAGCGCCCCTATTCTCCTGGTATCAAGCCGCCGTCGTCGTTTTATACCCCCGCCAAGCGCTCTGTGACCGTACCAAGGTGGTTCCCTCTATAGAAACCGAAACGTTGTCAAGCAACAAGCTATATCGAACTCCATATCGACAAAGCCGCCGGAGTGCTTAACGTGCAGGCATGGATACGGCTGAACATGGCGGGATTTCGACGCAGCGCGTTGCGGGCGTGGCGCGGCTTTCCTGCGCACTCAGTGACGGTCGCACGCGCCTGCGGCGCCTCTATCAGGATGGTGCCGCCAAAATAAGGATGCCGGCCGTCTCGGCCGATCCGCTCGAAGCGGTGCTGATCAACACCGCCGGCGGGATGACCGGCGGCGACCGGATCGCCTGGGACGTGGATGTCGGCGCGGCCGCATCGGCATCGATCACGACCCAGGCCTGCGAGAAGATCTATCGGGCGGCATCCGATCGTGCCGAGGTGCGGGTCAATTTGTCGGTCGGTGAAAACGGCCGCATTGCCTGGCTGCCGCAGGAAACCATCGTCTTCGACCGGGCGGCCTTTGCCCGTAAGCTCGACGTCGAGCTTGCCGCCGGCGCCGAGGCGCTGGTGCTGGAAGCCACCGTCTTCGGCCGCCTGGCGATGGGCGAACGTGCCGCGCACGGCAATTTCCACGACCGCTGGCGTGTGCGCCAGGAGGGATCCCTGATTCATGCCGAGGATTTCCGCATCGGACCCGATATCGCCGCCACGCTCGACCGCCCGGCGGTTGCCGGCGGCGCGATCGCGATGGCGACGCTGCTGCTGGTGTCGCCGCGGGCCGAAGCGCTGCTCGAACCGGTTCTGGAGATCGTCGGCGACCACGGCAGCGCCAGCGTCTGGAGCGTCAAGAAATCTGGCAAGCTTCTTGCGAGGCTCTACGCCGGGGATAGCTACCGGCTGCGCCAGCGGCTGGTTCCACTCGTCGAATTGCTCAACGGAAGGGCGGGGTTGCCCAAATTATGGTCACTGTAGGCCTGTCGCTACCAGCCTGGGAAAACGCATGAACCTGACGCCGAGGGAAAAGGACAAGCTGCTGATCGCCATGGCGGCGATCGTGGCGCGCAAGCGGCTCGAACGCGGCGTCAAGCTCAATCATCCGGAAGCGATCGCGCTGATCACCGACTTCGTCGTCGAGGGTGCCCGCGACGGCCGCCCGGTCGCCGACCTGATGGAGGCCGGCGCCCATGTCGTCACCCGCGCGCAAGTCATGGAAGGCATCGCCGAGATGATCCACGACGTGCAGGTCGAAGCGACATTTCCCGACGGCACCAAGCTGGTGACCGTGCACGAACCGATACGGTGAGGAGGAAAGATGCTTGAGCTGCGCCCCAATTGCGAATGCTGCAACAAGGACTTGCCGCCAGAGGCAACCGATGTGTTGATCTGCACCTTCGAGTGCACCTTTTGCGCCGACTGCGTGGAGCATGTGCTGGGCGGCATCTGCCCCAATTGCGGGGGCAATTTTTCGGCCCGGCCGATCCGCCCGGCGGCGATGCTGAAGAAATACCCTGCCTCGACCAAACGCGTTCTCAAGGCCGAAGGCTGCGGCCCTCGCAAGGCTGCTTGAACACCGCGCCCCTTAACCAGAAGGCATTTCGATGATCCCCGCTCCGATGAAACGTGCTTCGCTTTCCACAATTCCACTTCTGGCGGCGTCCATGCCGGCCTATGCCCATGTCGGCATCGGCACGACCTCCTCCTTCACGGCCGGCTTCATGCACCCGCTCACCGGTCTCGATCACATGACCGTGATGATCGCGGTCGGACTGTGGGCAGCGCTCAAGGGCGGCAAGGCGGTTCTTGCCTGGCCGGCGGCCTTTGTCGGCGTCATGCTGGCCGGCGGTGCGCTCGGCATGCTGCATATGCCCCTGCCCTTCGTCGAACCGGGCATTCTGGCATCGGTCGTGGTGCTGGGGCTGCTGGTGACCCTGGCGGTCGATCTCCCGGTCTCGGCCGGCATTGCCATCATCGGCCTGTTCGCGCTGTTGCATGGCCACGCCCATGGCACCGAAATACCGGAGAATGCCGGCGGGCTCGAATACATGGCTGGCTTTGCCATCGCCACCGCGCTCCTGCATGCCACCGGCATCGCCGCCGGGCTCGGTCTCGGCAGCCGGTCCCGGGGCCTGTCCCGCGCTGCCGGTGCCGCTTGCACGGCGATCGGTATCGGCCTCGTTTTCGGTGTGCTGTGAAGATGATCCCGGGCGAAATCATCACGGCGGGCGGCGAGATCGAGCTGAACAAGGGCCTGCCGACGATCACCTTGAAAGTGGCCAATAGCGGCGACCGGCCGATTCAAATCGGCAGCCACTATCATTTCTTCGAGACCAATGAGGGTCTGAAGTTCGACCGCGAGCGTGCCAGAGGCATGCGCCTCGACATCGCCGCCGGCACGGCCATGCGCTTCGAGCCGGGACAGGAGCGCGACGTGACGCTGGTGCCGCTTGGCGGCAAGCGCGAGGTCTACGGATTTCAGCAGAAGGTGATGGGCAAGCTGTGAGATCTGCCAGCGCGGCCAGCTCAGTTCGACGGCTTGGCCGCGGCGTAGATGACGACCTTTCCGGGATCGTCGAATTCGACGGCGAGGACATCCTGCACAAGCACGCGCCGCGACTCGATTGCATTGAACAAGAGCGCGTTGGCCTCGATCTCCTTGCGCAATTCCGTAATATCGTCCTGATGCTGCTTGATCTTGCTTTCGATTACCGCCGGCGGGCCGCCTTCGGTGCGCGCGGCGTCGGTCAGGAATACGATATCGACCTTGTCGAGCTTGGAGGTCTTGCGCACCAGGCCGATGTTTTCACGCGTCCGGTCGATGGCCGTGTTGACGTTTCCGGCTTCGGCCGTGGTCTTGGCCTCTTCCTGCTTGATCTCCGAGCCGACAATGCGGTTGACGGTCTCCGTGCTTTCAAGACCCTGCGCCTTCAGGCCGGCAACAGGATCGGCCGCCGCCAGCAACGCCATTGCGGCGACGGCCTGCAACCGTCTTTGGGCGGGAAAAGGAGTGATCGCCATCGCTCGCTCCTGAGGGAATTCGTTTCGGGACGCGGTCTAGCGCGAGAACAAAACGAATCCCGCCCGGCGAAGGTTCCCGTCCCGATGCGGCCGGCGGACCGAATGCCGGCCCACCCAGCCCGTCTGTCAGCTGGCCTTCTTGGTAATCAGGGTCAGCGCGCCATTGGGTTCCATGCTGGCGGCGACGACCTGCGCCGAGCTGAGCCCTTTGGCCTCCAGCGCGGACTTCACCTTGGGCGTGGCGTCGATCGAGCTGCGCAGTTTCTTCAAGCCGGCGTCACCACGCTGGGCGATGACCTGATTGACCTGCGTCTGGGTGTCCTTTGGCAGTTCCGTGATGTCGACGATGTTGACGCTCTGGATCGTCGGTACGGCCGGCTGGGGGGTGGCCGGAGCAGGCGTGGTCGGCGCCGGAGCTGGCTGCTGCGCGGGTTGCTGCTGGGCACTGGCGGCGCCCGCCAGCATCAGGGTAGCGGCAGCGGCAAGAACTATGGTTTTGCGCATGGATTTTCCTTTCCATCGATTGGCAAACGGTCGTTTTGGGGTGACCCCCTAACCTCAAACGCCAAATGGGATCAGAAGGTGTCGCCCAGTGGGTCATTGCGTGACCATTGGATGGCAGCAATGTGCCGGACTTCAATCAAATTGCATTTCGGCAAACCGCATTTCGGCAAACCGCATTTTGGGAGCAATCGCTGATGGCCAGAATTACCCGCGCCGCCTATGCGCAGATGTACGGCCCGACGGTGGGCGACAAAGTGCGGCTTGCCGACACGGAACTGTTCATCGAGGTTGAGAAGGATCTCACCATCCACGGCGAAGAAGTGAAATTCGGCGGCGGCAAGGTGATCCGCGACGGCATGGGCCAGAGCCAGGTTTCGCGGGCGCAAGGCGCCGTCGACACCGTCATCACCAACGCACTGGTGGTCGATGCCGGCGCCGGCATCTTCAAGGCCGATATCGGTCTCCGCGACGGCCGCATCGCCTCGATCGGTAAGGCCGGCAATCCGGACACGCAGGACGGCGTCACCATCGTCATCGGGCCCGGCACCGAGATCATTGCCGGCGAAGGCAAGATCCTGACCGCCGGCGGCTTCGACGCACATATCCACTTCATCTGCCCGCAGCAGATCGAGGAAGCGCTGATGAGCGGCATCACCACCATGCTCGGCGGCGGCACGGGCCCCGCGCATGGCACGCTCGCCACCACCTGCACGCCGGGCCCATGGCACATGGCCCGCATGATCCAGTCCTTCGACGCTTTCCCGATGAACATCGGCCTGTCAGGCAAGGGCAACGCGTCCTTGCCTGCCGCGCTCGAGGAGATGGTGCTGGGCGGCGCCTGCTCGCTGAAGCTGCACGAGGACTGGGGCACGACGCCGGCGGCCATCGACTGCTGCCTGTCGGTTGCCGACGATTACGATGTGCAGGTGATGATCCACACCGACACGCTGAACGAATCCGGCTTTGTCGAAAACACCGTCGCCGCCATCAAGGGCCGCACCATCCACGCCTTCCACACCGAGGGTGCCGGCGGCGGCCATGCGCCCGACATCATCAAGGTCTGCGGCTTGCCGAACGTCATCCCGTCCTCGACCAATCCGACGCGGCCGTACACGGTCAACACGCTGGCCGAGCATCTCGACATGCTGATGGTTTGCCATCATCTGTCGCCGTCGATCCCCGAAGACATCGCCTTTGCCGAAAGCCGCATCCGCAAGGAGACCATCGCGGCGGAGGACATCTTGCACGACATCGGCGCCTTCTCGATCATCTCTTCCGACAGCCAGGCCATGGGCCGTGTCGGCGAAGTGGCGATCCGTTGTTGGCAGACCGCCGACAAGATGAAGCGGCAACGCGGATCGCTGCCGCAGGAAACCGGCAACAACGACAATTTCCGCGTCCGTCGCTACATAGCCAAATACACGATCAATCCGGCCATCGCGCATGGGCTGTCGAAGGATATCGGCTCTATCACTATCGGAAAACGCGCCGACCTGGTGCTGTGGAACCCGGCCTTCTTCGGCGTCAAGCCCGACATGGTGCTGATCGGCGGCATGATAGCCGCCGCCCCGATGGGCGACCCCAATGCCTCGATCCCGACGCCGCAGCCGATGCACTACCGGCCAATGTTCGGCGCCTATGGCAAGGCCAGGACCAACTCGTCGGTGACCTTCGTTTCGAAGGCAGCACTCGAATCCGGCCTGCACGGCAGGCTTGACGTCGAAAAGCAGTTCGTCGCCGTCGAAAACACCCGCGGCGGCATCGGCAAGCACTCGATGGTGCTCAACGACGCCACGCCGCATATCGAGGTCGACCCGGAAACCTACGAGGTCCGCGCCGACGGCGAATTGCTGACTTGCGAGCCGGCAACGGTGCTGCCGATGGCGCAGAGGTATTTTCTGTTTTAGGATTGGTGCGCCTGCGAAGTATCGGACCCCATCATGGATGAGCAAAAGAAACTTGCCTTGATTTCGAGAATGGGCGCGCTGCAAAAATACAATGGCGGCGTTGCTCCCCTCACTATGCCACTTGTTACATTGGAAGAATATTTCGATGGAGCTGAAGGTGAAGCCGGATTGCTGTGCAACAGTCCGGAAGCGCTGAACAATGATACGGTTCTGGCCACATTTCAGTCGATACGGAAAAGGCCTGAAGTTCATGACGTCCGGATAGCCATCGTGCAGTGTGATGATGGAGAATGGCCGTTCTCTGACAAGGTCGTCATCACAACGCGCGTCAGCGAAGAACATGTGACTGGCTGGCTGCCATCAGGCTTTGAGCCGGACGAGACCTGGGAGGGAGATGTCGATCACCTACCCGCCGAGCAGGTTGAAATTCCGGTCGGTTACCGAAAGCTATGGCTCTGGTATGACTAGCCGCGACTTTCCAAGCAGTTCGTAGAACAGACAAATGACCACCGAAATCGCGTCAGCCCACGACATCTTCCCGCACATCCGCATCGTCATGGGCATGGTGATCGGGCTTGGTGTCGCCCGCCTGCTGTCGGGCGTGGCGCGCATCGTCCAGCATCCCGGCCAGTACCGGCTCTATCCCGTGCATCTGGCCTGGGTCGCCTCGGTGCTTTTGATGCTGGTGCATTTCTGGTGGTGGGAGTTCGGTCTCTACGCCATTGAGACATGGACCTTCGGCAAGTACCTGTTCATCATCTTCTATGCGATCACGCTGTTCCTGCTCTGCGCCCTGCTGTTTCCGGATTCGATGCTGGACTACACCAGCTACGAGGATTTCTTCTATTCGCGCCGCGCCTGGTTCTTCGGCCTGCTGGGGGCGACGTACCTGCTCGATGTGATCGACACGCTGCTGAAAGGGCCGGAGCATTTCGCCCGCTTCGGCAACGAGTACCTGTTCCGCACCCCGGTCTTCGTCGCGCTCTGCATTGTCGCGATCCTGGTGCGCGACAGCCGCTTCCACATCGCCTTTGTCGCGGCGGCGCTTATCTATCAGATATCGTTCATCCTGCGGCTCTTCGACACCATCGTCTGAGCGGACGCGATGGTCTAGGTTGCTCGGGAAAGGCAGGTTTCAACCATGTACAAGGTCGTCGGATCGCGTGGATCCCGGGTCAGCCGCGTTCTCTGGATGCTGGAGGAACTCGGGCAGGCCTATGAATTCGTCGAGGTCAAGCTGCGCTCGCCGGAAGCCTATGCGCTCAACCCGTCGGGCAAGGTGCCGATCCTGATCGATGGCGAGCTGACAGTGACCGATTCGGCGGCGATCTGCGTCTATCTCTCAGACAAACATGCGGACATGGGCATGGGGACCAACCCGGGCCTGGCCGGTCGCGCCGAGATGGATTCCTGGATGCATTTTGCCCAAAGCGAGCTGGAGGCGCCGCTGTGGAACAAGCTGCGCCACCGCTTCCTGCTGCCGAAGGACATACGCGTCGATGTCGGCCCAGCGGCGGCCTACGATTTTGCCTCGGAGCTCAAGGCGCTTGAGCGGCGGCTGGGTGACAGGCCCTTCGCGCTGGGCGACCGGTTCTCGGCTGTCGACGTGCTGCTCGGCGATATTGGCGGCTGGGCCCGCGCCGGCCGGTTGCCGATCGAATCCGACCGCATCAACGCCTATTTCGACCGCGTGCTGGCGCGGCCTGCCCGCGCAAGGGCGCAAGCAAATGGGGGATCCATGAAATGAAGCTCAACCTCAACACCGACTTCACCAAATTCCCGCGTGCCGTCTCGGTGCTGACCGCCGGCAATGCCGGAACCACAGCACCATCCGGTCGTGCCGTGCTCGCCCATGACGAGCGGCATCTGCGCCGTCGAGCCATCGAACTTGCCGACGGCAGCAAGGTGCTGGTCGACCTGCCTGAGCCCGTCGCCCTGAACGATGGCGACCGGCTGGTGCTGGAGGATGGCGGCCACATCGAGATCATCGCGGCGCCGGAAGACGTCTACGACATCCGGGCTCGTGACACCGTGCATCTGGCCGAACTGGCCTGGCATATCGGCAACCGTCATCTCGCGGCCAGCATCGAGGCCGGGCGAATCCTCATCCTGCGCGACCATGTCATCAAGGCGATGCTGGAAGGGCTCGGCGCCACGGTGACCGACGTTTCCGAGCCGTTCAAGCCGGTGCGCGGCGCCTATTCCGGCCATGGTGGGCAAAGCCACGATCACGGCCATGCGCATAGCCACGCCGAGACGCATTCTCACGCGCACAGCGAATCGCATTCTCATTCGCACGGTCACGACGACCACCACCACGACCATGACTGACCAGCCTTCGAACATCGCCCTGCTGCGGCTGATGGCGTGGTTGTCGCCGGCCTTTCCGGTCGGCGGCTTTTCCTACAGCCATGGCCTCGAGCGTGCGGTGCATGACGGGCTGATCGTCGACAGCGAAAGCCTTGCCGCCTGGCTGGAAACGCTGGTCGAGATGGGCTCGGGCTGGAACGACGCGGTGCTGTTCGCAGAAAGCTGGCGCCGAGCACGCGGCGCTGGTGATCTCGATGAAATAGCGGCACTCGCCGAGGCGCTCGCCAGCTCGCGCGAACGCTACATCGAGACGATGCTGCAGGGTGCGGCCTTCCTCAAGGCGGCAGCGGCCTGGCCAAATCCCGTTCTCCAGCGTTTGCCGGCCGAATGCGCCTATTGCGTCACTGTCGGCGCCATTGCCGGCGGCAATTCAATTGCACTTCGGGATGCGCTGTCCGCGTTCCTGCAGACCTTCTTCTCCAACCTCGTCCAGGCCGCGATACGGCTCGGCGTCGTTGGCCAAAACAGGGCAACCGCCCTGCTTGCCGGTTTCGAGCCGCTGGCCGTTGCGACCGCCGCCCGCGCCGGGCGCTCGACATTGGACGATCTCGGCGGCTGCGCCTTCGCCTCCGACGTCATGGCGATGAAGCACGAAACCCAGTATTCGCGATTGTTCCGCTCATGATCATCCTCGCCTTCGCGCTTTCGACCGTTCTGCTGCTGATCACCGCCCTGCATGTTTATTGGGGCATTGGCGGGATATGGCCAGGCAAGGATGCGGCCTCCTGCGCCCACGCCGTGGTCGGCTTTCGCGGCGTCGACGAGATGCCGACGCCGTTCGCCAGTTTCGCCGTTGCCGCTTGCCTGTGCCTGGCGACGCTGTGGCCGCTGGCGCTTGAAGGCGTCTTTGCCTCGCCGTTTCCCAGGGAAGGCCTCGCCGCCACGTCGCTGCTCATCGGGCTGGTCTTCCTTGGACGCGGCATTGCCGGTTTCACGCCGTGGTGGCGGCGCCTGACACCGGAACAGCCTTTCGCGCGGCTCGATGTCCGTTATTATTCGCCGCTGTGCCTGCTGATCGGGCTCGGCTTTGCCATCCTCGCCATCACGGAGTTTCCCGCATGACACAGACAAATGGCCCGCTGCGCGTCGGCATTGGTGGTCCGGTCGGTTCGGGCAAGACGACGCTGACGGAGAAGCTGTGCAAGGCGCTGCGCGACGAATTCTCGATCGCCGTCGTCACCAACGACATCTACACCAAGGAAGATGCCATGATGCTGGCGCGGCTGCAGGCGCTGCCCGAGGATCGCATCATGGGCGTCGAGACCGGCGGTTGCCCGCATACCGCGATCCGCGAGGATGCCTCGATCAATCTGCAGGCGATCGCCGAGATGAGCCGGAAATTTCCGGATCTCGATATCGTGTTCATCGAATCCGGCGGTGACAATCTCGCCGCCACCTTCTCGCCGGATCTCGCCGACCTGACGCTCTATGTCATCTCGGTCTGCCAAGGCGAGGAGATCCCGCGCAAGGGCGGGCCGGCGATCACCCGCTCCGATTTCCTGGTGATCAACAAGAGCGATCTGGCACCCTACGTGAACGTCAATCTCGATGTGATGGAGACCGACGCCGGCCGCATGCGCGGCAAGCGGCCCTTCGGCTTCACCGACCTGTCGCGTGGCAAGGGGCTGCAGGCGGTGATCGATTTCATCGTCGAGCATGGCGGGCTCAGGGCCGGCGCTGCTGCCAGCACCGCAGCGTGAGATAGCCATCGCTGCACCAACCAAAACCGGTTGCGGGCATGGGCTGGCCACGGCATTCTTGGCAAAACCGGAGGATTTTTCGATGAGCATCGCCCGCCTGCAGAAGGAAACGCTGACCAACCTGCCCTTCTATCAGGAGCGCGTCGACCTCGCCTGTGCCTTTCGCTGGACGGCGCGGCTCAACATGCACGAGGCGGTGGCCAATCATTTCTCGCTGGCCGTCAATGATGCCGGCACGCAGTTCCTGATGAACCCCAACCAGGTGCATTTCTCGCGCATCAAGGCGAGCGACCTTTTGATGATCGACGCCAACGATCCCGAAACGCTCTCCGGCCCCAACGCGCCCGACCCGACGGCGTGGGGCCTGCACGGCGCCATCCATCGCAATGTGCGCCACGCGCGCTGCGTCATGCATGTGCACTCGATCCACGCCACGGTGCTGGCGTCGCTGGCCGACTCCCGCCTGCCGCCGATAGACCAGAATTCGGCGATGTTCTTCAACCGCCATGTCGTCGACGCGCATTATGGCGGGCTGGCCTTCGAGGAAGAGGGCGAGCGCTGCTCGCAGCTTCTCGTCGATCCCAAGGTCATGGTGATGGTGATGGGCAATCACGGCGTGCTGGTCATCGGCGATACGGTCGCCGATGCCTTCAACCGCATGTTCTACTTCGAGCGCGCCGCCGAAACCTACATCAAGGCGCTGTGGACCGGCCGCCCGCTGCGCACGCTGTCCGACGCGGTCGCCGAGAAGCCGGCCAGCGAGATGGACGACTATCCCGGCCAGGCCGAACGCCATCTCAGCGAGCTGAAGGCGATCCTCGACGAGCAGGAACCGGCCTACCGGAATTGATCGCCTACAGGTCCAGTTCAGCCCGAAGCTCATCGGCGCTGTTGATGACGACGGCGCCGGGCGGTCCGTGCATCGGCTTTTCCGGCCAGAAAATCGTCTTCATGCCCGCCGCCAGCCCCGCCATGGCGCCCGGCCAGCTGTCGTCGATCGCCATTGCCTGCGCGGGATCGACATCGGCCAGATAGGCGGCGCGCAGGAACGGCTCCGCATGCGGCTTGCCTTCGCGCACATCGTTGCGGCTGATCGTCTTCATGCCGGGATAAATGAGGCCGACGATGCTCAGATTGGCGTCGACGATCATCCGGTCCGAATTGGACACTACGGCCTGCGCCACGCCTTTTTCGCGCAATTCGGTGAAAATCTCGATCGCGCCGGGGCGTGGCTTCAAGCTCTCCACCAGCGGCAGATAGTGCTCGTATTTGCGCATGATCCAATCGTCGAAAGGCAGAGCCAGGCCGAACTCGTCGCGCATCATCTCGTAGACCGGCCAGGCGGCGACGCCGAGCACACGCTCATGCAGATTTTCAGGCGGCACAAGGCCGGCACTGCGCATTGCTGCCACAAGGGCTGCTTCGTGCAGCGGCTCGCTGTCGACCAGCGTGCCGTCCATATCCCAGAAAACCGCTTTCGGTGTCATGCAGCGCTCCTTTTTGCGATCCATTAAAGCCTTTGCGCCGGGAGATAAACCTTCGGGACCGAAGAACGTGCCGCCCGTCGGGACGGCAACCGCCCTTCTTTGCCTGATGCGGGCATTGCCGGGAGCGGAAAATTCTGGCTGTGTGCGCCGGAAGTTGGCAAGCAATTGCCCTGGAGATTGACAATTGCGCAGCAGGCCGTTCCCTGCGAAACTAGGCGCGGGCCGCTCTGAAACCGGCGGTCCTGGGAGGCAGAACGTGAATACCCGGCAGGATGGCAGCAGCAACAGGCTGGACGACGCGGCGCGTGCCGGCTGGCTTTATTATGTTGCCGGCAACACGCAGGACCAGATCGCCGCCACGCTCGGCATTTCGCGGCAGACGGCGCAGCGGCTGGTATCGCTGGCCGTGTCGGGGGGATTGATCAAGGTTCGCGTCGACCATCCGATCGCCAACTGCCTCGATCTGGCAGCACGGTTGAGGTCCCGCTTCGCGCTCGATCTTGTCGAAGTGGTGCCGAGCGATCCCAATTCATCCTCCACCACGATCGGCATCGCCGAGGCGGCTGCGGCCGAGATCGAGCGGCGGCTGCGGTCACCGACCCCGATCGTCATGGCGATCGGCACCGGCCGCACGCTGAAAGCGGCGATCGAGCAATTGCCGCCGATGGAATGCCCGCAGCACAAGGTGGTGTCGTTGACCGGCAACATCTCGCCGGACGGCTCGGCCGCCTTCTACAACGTCATCTTCACCATGGCCGACAGGGTGAAGGCGCGATCCTTCCCGATGCCGCTGCCGGTCATCGCCTCTTCGCCGGAGGAGCGCGAGATGCTGCTCAACCAGCCGATGATCCAGCCGACCCTGGCGCTGGCGGCCGAAGCCGACGTCACCTTCATCGGCATTGGCGACCTCGGTCCCAAGGCGCCGCTCTACGAGGACGGCTTCATCTCGGAAAGCGAGTTGAAGGCGCTGCAGAAGGCCGGCGGTATCGCCGAGATCGTCGGCTGGGTGTTCGATCGCGAAGGCCGCATGATCGAGGGCATCACCAACGACCGGGTGTCATCGGCTTCGCTGCCGTCGCGCGAAAAATCGCTGGTCATCGCATTGGCCATGGGCGAACGAAAGTTGCCGGGCATCCTGGCGGCCGCCAACCGGCGGCTGATCAACGGCCTCATCACCGATGAACGGACGGCTGCCGCGCTGCTGGCCAGCATCTGACAGAAGGTAGCGACGCCTGATTTGCAATAAAGCAGGCCACGCTATCCGTGCCGCCCGAAAGGGTCGTTGCCATCGAGGAAACCGAGGTCGCGCTGCAGATGCGGCGACAGGTCCCTGATGTCGAGATATGCCTTCTTTTTTATCGCGAACCAGCCAAATCCGTCCGTGAGCCACGAAATCCAGCGGTGATCCGGAGCGGGAGTGCATCTTTGCTGCGCCATGGTCATGATCGTCAACCTTCGCTATCCTGAACCCGAATGACGGGTTGATCAGGAATGTCGGTCTTACCGGCCGCCTTTGCCAATCGAACGTCTGTTATGACCCATAAGGAGGCCTTATGCCGGACCTCAGCTCGCGACAGGTTTCGCAACTCCCGCCGCTGCAGGCGATCAGGGTGTTCGACGCGGTGGCGCGCCATCTTTCCTTCACCAGGGCCGCCGGCGAACTCGCCATGACGCAGGCGGCGGTCAGCTATCAGATC
Organism: Mesorhizobium sp. M1050; assembly: GCF_040318715.1. NCBI lineage: Bacteria > Pseudomonadati > Pseudomonadota > Alphaproteobacteria > Hyphomicrobiales > Phyllobacteriaceae > Mesorhizobium > Mesorhizobium sp. M1050. The sequence continues at coordinate 25,745 of NZ_JAMYMV010000055.1, forward strand.
AAGGTGCTGGAGGAACGCATCGGCGCGCCGCTGTTCCTGCGCCGGCCGCGCCAGATCGTATTGACCGAGGCCGGGCAGCGTCTGGCGCCCGCCGTCGGCGAGGCCTTCGCCATTCTTGGCCAGGCCTATGCCGCGGTGCGTGGCGGGGCCGACGGGTTGCTGTGCGTCACCACCGTGCTGACCTTTGCCTCGAACTGGCTGGCGCACCGGCTGGGGTCGTTCCAGATCGCCCATCCGGCGCTTGCCGTTCGGCTTGAGACGTCGAGCCGCCTGACGGACTTTGCCCGCGAGGAAGCCGATATCGCCATCCGCTCGGGCGCCGGCAAATGGCCGGGCCTGGAAGCGCACAAGCTGTTCGATGCCGATTTCACGCCAATGCTGAGCCCCAAGCTCGCGGCAAGCATCGGCGGCGTCAAGGAACCGGCCGATCTCTTGCGGCTGCCGATCCTCGATCCTGGCGACATCTGGTGGAACGAGTGGTTTTCGGCTGCCGGCGTGCACTCGCACGATCTTGCCAGACGACCCGGCAGCAGCATGGGCGCGCAGGCCTATGAGGCCAATGCGGCAATCGCCGGCCATGGCGTGGCGATCCTGACCAGGGCGCTGTTCAAGGCGGAATTGGCGGACGGCCGCCTGATCCAGCCCTTCGACTTGGTCGGCGACGACGGTCATGCCTATTGGCTGGTCTATCCGGAGGCACGCCGCAACGTGCCAAAGATCCGTGCCTTCCGCGACTGGCTGCTGGCCGAGATCGCCTGCTGACAGGCAAGCCTCCAGCAACTGCATTCAATTCGGCAATCCGTTCTGTCCGGTCGTCTGACGTCCGGCGGCCTCGTCGAGTGCTGCGCTGCAGCATCGAATCCGACTTGACATAATTGACGCCAAGTGAGTAATTGCCCAAAGCCAAGGCAAATGCTCATCTTGGTTCAAGGGAGGAATTTCATGAAACTTCGCACGCTCACCCTGGGCTTGTTGTCGGCCAGCGCGCTTGCGTTCGCCGCACACGCCGAATCCATCACCATCGCCACCGTCAACAATGCCGATATGGTCCGCATGCAGACGCTGACGGAAGACTTCACCAAGGCGAACCCTGACATCACGCTCAACTGGGTCACGCTCGAAGAGAACGTGCTGCGCGAGCGCGTCACCACCGACATCGCCACCAAGGGCGGCCAGTATGACGTGATGACCATCGGCACCTATGAAGTTCCGATCTGGGCCAAGCAGAACTGGCTGTTGCCGCTCGACAAGCTCGGCGACGATTACGATGTCAAGGACATCCTGCCGGCCATTGCCGGCGGCCTTTCGGTCGACGGCAAGCTCTATGCCGCGCCCTTCTACGGCGAAAGCTCCTTCGTCATGTACCGCAAGGACCTGATGGACAAGGCCGGGTTGAAGATGCCCGATGCGCCGACCTGGGACTTCATCAAGCAAGCCGCCGACAAGATCACCGACCGCGCCAATGGCGTGAACGGTGTGTGCCTGCGCGGCAAGGCCGGCTGGGGCGAGAACATGGCCTTCCTGACCGCCATGTCGAACTCCTTCGGCGCACGCTGGTTCGATGAGAACTGGAAGCCCCAGTTCGACCAGCCCGAATGGAAGAACACGCTGCAGTTCTATGTCGACCTGATGAAGGCCGATGGCCCCGAGGGCGCCTCTTCCAACGGCTTCAACGAAAACCTGGCGCTGTTCCAGCAGGGCAAGTGCGGCATGTGGATCGATGCCACGGTCGCCGCATCCATGGTCTCCGATCCGAAGAGTTCGAAGGTTGCCGACAAGGTCGGCTATGCGCTGGCGCCTGACAACGGTCTCGGCAAGCGCGGCAACTGGCTGTGGGCATGGTCGCTGGCCATTCCGGCCGGTACGCAGAAGACCGATGCGGCCGAGAAGTTCGTCGCCTGGGCAACCAGCAAGCATTACTCCGAGCTCGTCGCTTCCAAGCTCGGCTGGGCCAGCGCTCCTCCGGGCACGCGCACCTCGCTCTACGCCAATGCCGAGTACCAGAAGGCGGCTCCGTTCGCCAAGATGACGCTGGACTCGATCAATGCCGCCGACCCTACGCATCCGACCGTGAAGCCGGTGCCTTATGTCGGCGTCCAGTTCGTCGCCATCCCGGAGTTCCAGGGCCTTGGCACCACCGTCGGCCAGCTCTTCTCGGCGGCTCTTGCCGGCCAGTCGAGCGTCGACGATGCCCTGAAGCAGGCCCAGGACGCTGCCACCGCGACAATGACCGAAGGCGGATACATGAAGTAAGGCTCCTCCCGGTGCCGAATGCCGGTCGCCTTCTTGACCGGCAACGGCCGCCCGAGTTCCCAGTTCGGGCGGCCGCCTTTTTAACGCCTTTTGAAAATTCAGCCTGACCAGTGAAGGGTGACCGTCATGGCTACTCAGCAGACCCGTTCGCTTGCCCGTTTCATGATGGCGCCATCCGTGGTGCTGCTGTTCGTCTGGATGATCGTGCCGCTGGTCATCACCATCTGGTTCTCCTTCCAGCAGTACAATCCGCTCAATCCGATCCGCGACGGATTCGTCGGCTTTTCCAACTACGCGCTGTTCTACTCCAACCCGGCTTTCCTGCAGTCGATCCTCAACACGCTCACCCTGGTGATCAGCGTGCTTTTGATCACGGTGATCGGCGGCATCCTGCTGGCGCTTCTGATCGACCAGCCGATGTGGGGCCAGGGGATCGTGCGCATCCTCGTCATCTCACCCTTCTTCGTCATGCCGCCGGTGGCCGCATTGGTTTGGAAGAACATGATCATGCACCCGCAATACGGAGTGTTCGCCGACATGGCGCGCTTCTTCGGAGCCCAGCCGATCGACTGGTTCGGGCAGCATCCGATGCTGGCCATCATCATCATCGTCGCCTGGCAATGGCTGCCCTTCGCGACGCTCATTCTCTTGACCGCGCTGCAGTCGCTCGACGGTGAGCAGAAGGAAGCCGCCGAAATGGACGGCGCCGGCTTCATCAGCCGCTTCATCTATCTGACGCTGCCGCATATGTCGCGCGCCATCACCGTCGTCATCCTGATCCAGACGATCTTCCTCCTCTCCGTCTATGCCGAGATCCTCGTCACCACCAATGGCGGCCCGGGATACGCCTCCACCAACCTGCCCTTCCTCGTCTACCAGAAGGCGTTGCTGGAGTTCAAAATCGGCCAGGCGTCCGCCGGAGGCGTGATCGCCGTCATTCTCGCCAACATCGTCGCCTTCTTCGCCATGCGCGCGGTCGGCAAGAACCTGGACAAGTAAGGGAGGATACGATGGCACGCTCAGTCACCACCCGGCACAAGACGATCGCGACAATTGCCGCCTGGATCGTCGCGCTGCTGATCTTCTTCCCGATCCTCTACACGATCATCACCTCGTTCAAGTCGGAGCAGGAAGCCATCCAGGGTTTCAGCATCATCCCGTCGGGGACGTTCGAGAGTTATTCCGAGGTCCAGGCGCAGAACGGATATTTCAAGTTCTTCTTCAACTCGGTGCTGCTCTCGGTCGGCTCGACCATCCTGGCCCTGCTGGTCGCCATACCGGCCGCCTGGTCGATGGCCTTCTCGCCGACCAAGCGAACCAAGGACATCCTGATGTGGATGCTGTCCACGAAGATGATGCCCGCGGTTGCCGTGCTGTTTCCGATCTACCTGATCTTCCGCGACACGGGACTGCTCGACAGCCGTATCGGCCTGATGGTCATGCTGATGCTGATCAACCTGCCGATCGTGGTGTGGATGCTCTACACCTACTTCCGCGAAATCCCGGGCGAGATCCTGGAAGCGGCGCGGATGGACGGCGCATCGCTCTGGAACGAGATCATTTATGTCCTCACACCGATGGCTGTGCCCGGCATCGCCTCGACCATGCTGCTCAACATCATCCTGGCCTGGAACGAGGCGTTCTGGACAATCCGGCTGACAACAACGGAAGCAGCACCCTTGACCGCCTTCATCAGCTCGTTCTCAAGCCCGCAAGGCCTGTTCTGGGCCAAGCTTTCGGCGGCTTCGACACTCGCCATCGCGCCCATCCTGATCATGGGCTGGTTCAGCCAGAAGCAGCTGGTGCGCGGCCTGACCTTTGGCGCCGTGAAGTAAGACCGCCGCAAGCAACAGACGCCGGACATAACCCCTCGGGGAGGAAACCATGGGAAACATCACGCTCAAGAACGTCTCCAAATCCTTCGGAGCGACCTCCATCATCCCCGGCCTCGACCTGGTGATCGAAAATGGCGAGTTCGTCGTCTTCGTCGGCCCGTCCGGTTGCGGCAAGTCAACGCTGCTGCGGCTGATCGCCGGCCTGGAAGACACCAGCGGCGGCTCCATCAACATCGACGGCCGCGACGTCACCGGTGAGGCACCGGCCAAGCGCAAGCTGGCCATGGTGTTCCAGTCCTACGCGCTCTATCCGCACATGACGGTGGCCAAGAACATCGGCTTCCCGCTGAAGATGGCCGGCGAAGACAAGGCGACCATCGAAAAGAAGGTGGGGGACGCGGCGCGCGTGCTCAACCTGACCAACTACCTCGAACGCCGGCCGGGCCAGCTTTCCGGCGGCCAGCGCCAGCGCGTCGCCATCGGCCGCGCCATCGTGCGCCAGCCGACCGCCTTCCTGTTCGATGAACCGCTGTCCAATCTCGACGCAGCACTCCGCGGCACGATGCGGCTGGAGATCAGCGAGCTGCACCATCAGCTCAAGACGACCATGATCTATGTCACCCACGACCAGGTCGAAGCCATGACCATGGCCGACAAGATCGTCGTGCTGAACGCCGGCAACATCGAGCAGGTCGGCTCGCCGATGGAACTTTACAAGACGCCGAAGAACCTGTTCGTCGCCGGCTTCATCGGCTCGCCGAAGATGAACCTGATCGAAGGCGCGCCGGCTGCCAAATACAGCGCCAAGACCATCGGCATCCGCCCCGAGCATCTGGAAATCTCGACCACGGCGGGCGAATGGAAGGCCACCGTGGGCGTCGCCGAACATCTCGGCTCCGACACGTTCTTGCACGTTCAAGCTGATGGCGTCGGGCCGCTGACGGTGCGTGCCGACGGCGAACTGGCCGTCCATCACGGCGACACCATCTATCTGACGCCCGACAAGACCAAGCTGCATCGCTTCGGCGCCGACGGGAAGGCAATCTGAGCATGCGACTGGCCGGCAAATCCGCGTTGATCACGGGCTCGGCGCGCGGCATCGGCAGGGCCTTCGCCGAAGCCTATGTCGGCGAAGGCGCCACCGTCGCCATTGCCGACATCAATCTCGAGGCTGCGCGCAAGACGGCCGCCGAGATCGGCAGCAAGGCTTATGCGGTCAAGCTCGACGTCACCGACCTCGCCTCCATCGAAGCGGCGGTGAAAGCCGTCGAGGCGAAGACCGGCGGCCTCGATATATTGATCAACAACGCCGCCCTGTTCGACCTGGCGCCGATCGTCGAGATCACCAAGGCCAGCTACGACAAATTGTTTTCGGTCAACGTCGCCGGCACGCTGTTCATGCTGCAGGCAGCCGCCCGCTCGATGATCGCACGCGGCAAGGGCGGCAGGATCATCAACATGGCGAGCCAGGCCGGTCGGCGCGGCGAGGCGCTGGTCGGTGTCTATTGCGCCACCAAGGCCGCCGTCATCTCGCTGACCCAGTCGGCGGGGCTCGACCTGATCAAGCATCGCATCAACGTCAACGCGATTGCCCCTGGCGTCGTCGACGGCGAGCACTGGGATCACGTCGATGCGCTGTTCGCCAAGTATGAAAACCGGCCGAAGGGCGAGAAGAAGAAACTGGTCGGCGAGGCAGTACCGTATGGCCGCATGGGCACGGCGCAGGACCTCACCGGCATGGCGGTCTTTCTCGCCAGCGCCGACGCCGAATACATCGTCGCCCAGACCTACAATGTCGATGGCGGCCAGTGGATGAGTTGAGGCGGGGACGGCCTCTGCTCCTCGTACCTCCGCGGGGGGCAGAGGCCGACATCGCAGGGCGCATCGACCTTGGAATACGTGCCGCCCCTTATCCTCTCCACGTGAGAAACGGGGAGAGGGAGTAACGAAGGCCGCAGCCCGGCCAAAGGGTAAAACAGATGACCGTAAAACTCTCGTCCGCAAACCTCTCCAATCTACCCGTCAAGGTCGCCGGTCCGAAATACGACCGCTCGGGGCTCAAGGCCGGCATCGTGCATTTCGGCGTCGGCAATTTCCATCGCTCGCACCAGGCCGTCTATCTCGACGATTTGTTCAACTCGGGCATCGGCCATGACTGGGCGCTGGTCGGCGCCGGGGTGTTCGAGGGCGAGAAGATCGGCCGCGCCAAGCTGGAAGAGCAGGATTGGCTGACCACGGTGGTCGAGCAGGACTCTGGGCATATGAGCGCCCGCGTGACCGGCGCCATGGTCGACTTCCTGATGCCGGGCGACGCGGCCGGCATCGTCGAACGGCTTGCCGACCCGGCGATCAAGATCGTTTCGCTGACCATCACCGAAGGAGGTTATTTCATCGACCCGGCCTCCGGTGTGTTCAACCCGACCCATCCCGACATCGTGGCGGACGCGCAGGCAGGCGCGACGCCGAAGACGGTGTTCGGTATCATCCTCGCCGGGCTGGTCCGCCGCCGCGACGAGGGCACGGTGCCGTTCACGGTGATGTCTTGCGACAACATTCCCCACAATGGCCATGTCACCTCCGACGGGGTCATTGGCCTGGCCCGTCTGATCGACGAGGATCTGGCGAACTGGGTCGGCGAAAAGGTTGCCTTTCCGAACGGTATGGTCGATCGCATCACGCCGGCCACATCAGACCGCGAGCGTGGCATACTGGCCAAGGATTTTGGCCTCGAGGACAACTGGCCAGTGTTCTGCGAGCCGTTCCGGCAATGGGTGCTGGAGGATCATTTCACCGATGGCCGTCCGCCGCTGGAAAAGGTCGGGGTGCAGTTCGTCAAGGACGTCGCGCCCTACGAATTGATGAAAATCCGCATCCTCAATGGCGGCCACGCGACCATTGCCTATCCGGCCGGCCTGATGGACATCCATTTCGTCCATGAGGCGATGCAGGAGCCGCTGGTGGGCGGTTTCCTGGCCAAGCTCGAACGGGACGAAATCATCCCGACCGTGCCGCCGGTGCCGGACACGGTTCTGGAAGAATATTACCAGCTCATCGAGAGCCGCTTCTCCAATCCCAAGATCGGCGACACGGTGCGCCGGCTCTGCCTCGACGGTTCCAACCGTCAGCCAAAGTTCATCATCCCGACCATCGCTGATCGCCTGAAGGCCGGCAAAAGCGTCGACGGCCTGGCGCTGGAATCGGCGCTGTGGTGCCGCTACTGCTTCGGCACGACGGACAGCGGTGCCGCCATCGAGCCCAACGACCCGAGCTGGGACCGGTTGCAGGCGACGGCAAAGGCGGCAAAGGACGCGCCCGCCGCTTGGCTTGCCATGGAGGACATCTATGGCGATGTCGGCCGCGCAACAGCGTTTGTCGAGGCCTTCGCCCATGCGCTCAACATGCTGTGGGCGAATGGCGCGCGCGCGACGCTGACGCGCTACCTCGCCGGCGAGCTCTGAGACCATTCGACGTCATGACGCCTGAACTGGTCATCTTCGACTGCGATGGCGTGCTGGTCGACAGCGAGGCACTCTCCGTCTCGGCGCTGCTCGGCGTGATCAAGCTGGCCGGCGGCAATTTCAGCGAGGATGCCGCCTACGAACATTTCCTCGGCAAGAGCATGAAGAGCGTGCGCGAGATCCTCGGTCGCGACTTCGGGCTGGATATCACCGACAGCCACCTGACCGAGATGCGCGTCGACCTGATGCGCAGGTTTCGCGAGGAGCTGAAGCCGATTGCCGGCGTGAAGGAGATGCTGCCGAGGCTAGGGCTGCCGTTCTGCGTCGCGTCCTCGGGCACGCTCGACCGGATCCGCTACGCGCTCGAAGTCACCGGATTGCTGGGGCTGATGGAACCGCATCTGTTCAGCGCCTCCATGGTGGCCAAGGGAAAACCGGCGCCCGACCTGTTCCTCCATGCCGCCGCCAGCATGCGGGCCCAACCCCGCAAATGCCTTGTCGTCGAGGACAGCCCGGCAGGCATCACAGCGGCGCGGGCGGCGGGTATGCGCGTGTTTGCCTTCAGCGGCGGATCGCATGCCGGCAACCCGACATTGAAAGCGCGGCTTGCGTCGAGTGAACCGGACTTTATATTCGCTGACATGCTGCAATTGCCCGATCTGATTGCAGGCCTGGGAGCGAGAGTTAGAGCATCTTGACGAAACAGTTCGTTTGCGCGGTCGATGTCGGCACCGGGAGCGCCCGCGCGGGCATTCTCGACGCCAGTGGCACCTTGCTCGGTCGCGCCGAGCGGCCGATCATCATGAACCAGCCGAAGCCCGACCACGCCGAGCATGATTCGCGCGATATCTGGTCGGCGGTCTGCACCGCCGTGCGCACTGCCCGCGAAAAGGCCGGCGTCGCCGCCGAGGACGTCGTCGGCATCTCCTTCGACGCCACCTGTTCGCTGGTGGTGCGGGATCGGCAAGGCGGCCAGCTCAGCGTCTCGACCACCGGCGACAGGCGCTGGGACACAATTGTCTGGCTCGACCATCGCGCCATTGCCGAGGCCGACGAATGCACGGCAAGCGGCCATGCCGTGCTCGACTATGTCGGCGGCGTCATGTCACCGGAAATGGAGACGCCGAAGCTGATGTGGCTGAAGCGAAACCTGCCCAGGACCTGGAATGAAGCCGGCTATCTATTCGACCTCACCGATTTCCTGACCTGGCAAGCGACAGGCTCGACGGCCCGTTCACAATGCACGCTGACCGCCAAATGGACCTATCTGGCGCATGAGGAGATGGGTTGGCGCCGCGATTTCTTCGAGCTCGTCGGCCTCAACGATCTTTTCGAGCACGGCAATCTGCCCGAAAGGGCCAGCCCGATCGGTACCGATATAGGTCAGCTGACGGCGCAAGCGGCGGCAGAGCTTGGCCTGAGCGAAAGATGCCGGGTCGGCGCCGGCGTCATCGATGCCTATGCCGGCGCGCTTGGCGTGCTCGGCGGCTTTGCCGGCGACGAACAGAATATCGGCCGGCACCTGGCTCTGATTGCCGGCACGTCGAGCTGCGTCATGGCGATGTCGCCCGATCCGCAACCCTTCGCCGGCGTCTGGGGCCCATATTACGGCGCAGCCTTGCCGAAGCTGTGGCTGTCGGAAGGCGGCCAGTCGGCAACCGGCGCCCTGCTCGACCACATCATTCGCTGGCATGGAGCCGGCGGCGAGCCGGATGCCGCCATGCATGCAAAGATCGCCAGGCGCGTCGCCGAGCTGCGCGCCACCGAGGGTGAAAACCTTGCCGCAAGGCTGCATGTGCTGCCCGATTTCCACGGCAACCGTTCGCCGCTCGCCGATCCGCATGCCGTCGGCGTCGTCAGCGGGCTGACGCTGGACTCCTCCTTCGACAGCCTGTGCAAGCTCTACTGGCGCACCGCCGTCGGCATCGCGCTCGGCGTGCGCCACGTACTGGAGGCGCTGAACGAGAACGGCTACCTGATCGATACGCTGCATGTCACCGGCGGCCATACCAAGAACCCGCTATTGATGGAGCTCTATGCCGACGCCACCGGCTGCGCGGTCATCGAGCCGTTGGCCGACGAGGCGGTGCTGCTCGGCACCGGCATGGTCGCGGCAACCGCGGCCGGGCTGTTTCCCGACCTCAACGCGGCCTGTCTGGCCATGCAGCAAGGCGGCAGGATGCGTGCCTCGAACCCTAAATCAGCCGGGCGTTTCGACCGCGATTACAAGGTTTTCCTCGAGATGCACCGCCAGCGGCAGATGCTGGACGCGATCCGGTAGGTAAAGCGGGCTACTGTCTCAGCAGGGACACGCCAGACTTCGCATCGAACAGGTGAAGGCTCGTTTCGTCGACCGCATAGCGGACATGGCTGTTGACGGCAGGGCATTCGCGGGTCGGCACCAGCGCGCTGATTTCCTTGCCGCCGGAACCGAAGATCACCAACGCGTCGTTGCCATGAAACTCTATGAGATCGGCTGTGCCTTCAAGAAGGTTGCCAGCATCAGCGGCAGCGGTCTTCAGATCAGGGGGCCTGATACCAAGCACCGCGCGCTCTACGCCTTGCAGATTGAAGCGCGGGGCTTCGATCGAAAAGACTGCACCGGCGCTCGTCAGAATCCAGCGGTTGTCTTTGCGCCCCACGGCTACGTCGATGAAATTCATGTTCGGCGTCCCGATGAACCCGGCGACGAACAGATTGCCCGGCCGCTCGTAGATTTCGGCCGGCGAGCCGATCTGCTCGATCCGGCCGTCGCGCAAAAGCACGATGCGGTTAGCGAGCGTCATTGCCTCCAGTTGGTCGTGGGTAACATAGACGGTGGTCGTCTTCAGCGACTGGTGCAGCCGGGCGATCTCGATGCGCATGTGATTGCGCAATTTGGCATCCAGATTGGATAGCGGCTCGTCGAACAGGAACACCTTTGGCGTCTTGATCATGGCGCGGGCAATCGCAACGCGCTGCTGCTGGCCGCCGGACAGCTCCGCCGGTTTGCGGCCGAGATAGGGATCCAGCCCCAACGTCTTCGAGACCGCCTCGACGCGCTGCTGGATTTCCGCCTTCGGCACCTTCTGCCGCTTCAGGCCGAAAGCGATGTTGTCGAAGATCGTCATGTGCGGATAAAGCGCGTAGTTCTGGAACACCATGGCAATGCCGCGGTCGCCAGGGTCGAGGTCGTTGACCACCTTGCCGCCGATCGAGACCTCGCCGCCGCTGATGTCCTCCAGCCCCGCCAGCATGCGCAGCAAGGTCGACTTGCCGCAGCCGGAAGGGCCGAGGAAGACGACGAACTCGTGTTCCTCGATGGCGAGGTTCAGGTCGCGGATGACGGTCGTCGCGCCATAGGACTTCTCGATATTGGAGCAGGTGATCGCGGACATGGTTCGGTCAGCCCTTCTCGCTCGAAATCAGGATCTGCAGCTTGACGTCTTCCGGATGCGCCGCGGCCGCGCGCTCGAATGCCTTGATGCTGTCGTCGAAGGAATAGGTGCCGGTAATCAGCGGATTGAGGTCGACCTTGCCGGAGGCGATCAGCTGCAAGGCACGGTCGAAGATGTTGGCGTAGCGGAACACCGTCTCGATGCGAACTTCCTTCGATATGGCCGCCGGCACATTGAGCGCCACCGGCTCGACCGGCAATCCGACGAGGACCACCGCGCCGCCAGGGCGCACGACGTCGAACAGATTGGCGAACGCCTTAGGGCTGCCGCTGGCCTCGAAGACGATATCGGCGCCCCAACGGTCGGTCGCCTCAGCCACCGCGTCGACCAGCGACTGCTCGCCGATATTGACCGGGACGATACCCGGATAGCGCGCCGCGATCTCGAGCTTCGGGGCGGAGAAGTCCGAAATCAGCACTTTCGAACAGCCGCCGGCAAGGGCTGCCAGCGCGATCATGATGCCAATCGGGCCACAGCCGACGACGACCGCCACGTCGCCCGGAACGATGCGCGCACGGGCAGCCGCCTGCATGCCGATCGCAAAGGGCTCGACCATCGCACCTTCTGCGAAGGAGACGTTGTCCGGCAGCCGGTAGGTGAACGCGGCCGGATGCACGGCTTGCGGCGCAAGAATGCCATGCACCGGCGGCGTCGCCCAGAAGCTTACGTCGGGGTCGACATTGTAGATGCCGAGTTTTGTTGCGCGCGATGACAGGTTCGGCACGCCCGGCTCCATGCAGACGCGATCCCCGACCTTCAGCGTCCTGACATTGGCGCCGACTTCGACGATCGTTCCGGACGCTTCGTGGCCAAGCACCAGCGGCGCGCGCACGACGTAACTGCCGATGGCGCCATGGGTGTAATAGTGCACGTCGCTGCCGCAGACACCGACTGTGTGGATGGCGATCCTGACGTCGTCCGGCCCGACGTCGAGCGGCAACGCAATCTCGCGCAGGGCCAGCTCGCCCTTCTTCTCAAGCACCAAAGCCCGCATGTCTCGTCCTCGCTTCAAGTCTTTTTTTGCCGGAAAACGGAATTCAGGAAACCGCTGAGCACGCCGAGAAACAGAAGCGGCGGCAGCGACAGAAGCACGACCGAGGCGTTGAGGATGCCCCACGGCACGTTCATGCCTTGCTGGGACAGCTCCGAGGCGACGATCGGCAAGGTCTTGGCATTGGAGCTGGACAGCATCAGCGCGATCAGGAACTCGTTCCAGACCAGCACGAAGCTGAACGCCACCGCACCGATCAACGAGCGCGCCGCGACCGGCAGCGCGATCCGCCAGAACACGGAATAGGCGCCGTAACCATCGACGAAGGCGGCTTCCTCGACCTCCTTCGGCACGCTCTGGAAGGCGGGAATGGCCAGCCACATGATCACCGAGATGGTGAGCAGCGAATAGGTGACGATCAGCGCAGCGAGCGTGTCGTAGAGGCCGAGCTGTAGCCAGATCACCATCAGCGGGATGGCCACAGCCACCGGCGGCAAGAAGCGCAGCGACAGCACGAAGAACTGGATGTCGCCGGCCCAGCGGTTGGGGTAGCGCGCCACAGCATAGGCGGCAGGCAGGCCAAGCACCACGCCGATCAGCACCGCGACGCCGCAGGCGATGACTGAGTTGTAGAGGCCGGTCATGACACTGTCGCGGCCGATGATGTAGCTGATGTTGGCCAGCGTCGGCGTGAACACCAGGCGCGGAACGCGGGTGATGATATCGACATTGTTCTTCATCGAATTGAGCGCCGTCCACAGCAGCGGAAACACGGCCATGAAGCCAGCGAAGGCCAGCACGGTCCTGCCGACAAGGCGGCCCGGCCTCATGCGATATTGTCTCATGCCTGCACCCGCTTCCACAGCATGGTGAAGGTGATGACGGTGGCGATCATCATCAGAACCGCCATCGCCGAGGCATAGGACACCTTGCCGGACTCGATGAAGCCCTGCGAGAATGCGTACATATCGAGCGTTTCGGTCGCCACGCCCGGTCCGCCGCGGGTCATCACATAGATCAGGTCGAAGGAGCGCAGCGACTCGATCATCTTGACGAACATCAGGCTGATCAGCGGCGCCTTCAGCATCGGCAAGGTCACATAAGCATGGATCTGCCAGTGCCTGGCGTGGTCGAGGCGCGCCGCCTCGATCGGCTGCGGCGGCAAGGTCTCCAGCAGCTTCAGCACGATGACGGCGAAGAACAGGCCCCATTGCCAGACATCGACGGAGGCGACGGCGAACAGTGCCGTCGCCGGCTTGGACAGCGGGTCGAAGATCAGCCCGCCGGTCAGCAGCCGGTACGGGTAGGTGGCGATGCCGTAGAGCGGATGGTAGGCGAACTTCCAGACGAAGGCGGCCGAGACACGCGGCAGCAGGACCGGGACAATGAACAGCAGGCAGTAGATGTTGCGCAGGCGCGGCGAGGCGACCTCGAACATCAGCACGCCCAGTCCGATCGCTACGGCCATGGTGGCGACAACCGTGACGACCTCCCACTTCACCGAAACCCAAACCGCATTGAGAAAGCGGCGGTCGAAGAACAGATCATAGAAGTTCGACAACCAGACATAGGAATAGGCCGTCGAGGAGAGCTCGCGGTTCTGCAGGGCAATGACGATCGCGTAGAGCGTCGGCACCATCGACAGGACCAGGAGAATGACGAGCGTCGGCACTATGAAGGTGACCGGCAAGGATGAGCGTCGCGGCATCTGTCTATCCTTGGCTGCGTCTCGGGCGATTGAACATGGCTGGACCTTTCGCGCGATGGCAGGCTCAAACTGCGGCGGAAGAGAAAAGGGGACCTGCGGCGCACACAGGTCCCGACATTCGGTCGAATGCCGCGGATCGCGCGCCGCAGGGGGAGGATGGCTTATTTCTTCACCAGCTCGTTGGCATAGGCCTCAAGCTCGTTGAGGCCGCCCTTGACGTCGGTGCGGGTGCCGGTGACCAGTTCCTCGAGGATGATGCCCCAGCGATCGCCGAGATCCGGCCAGCGCGGATCCTGCCAGAAGTTGACCGCCGTGACCTTGCCGGTCTCGGCCAGCGCCTGACCGAGATCGGCGCCGTAGATGTCGGCGAATTCCTTGCTGGACAGGATGCTGGTGCGGTTCAGCTCACCGAACTGGTGGGCGTCGAGCCGGCGCTTCTCGTTTTCCTTCGACGTTGCCCAGGCGATGAACAGGCCGGCGCATTTCTTCGAGGCATCGTCGGCATTGGCCTTTGCCGCGATGGCAAGGCCATGACCGTAGCCACCACCGGTAAGCGGCGCCGGCGGCGGCAGGAAGCCGATCTTGCCGACCACCTGCGAGGTCTTCGGATCGACCGCCATGCCCGACAGCGGCGTCGATTCGACAAGGATGGCGACCTGGCCGGCCAGGAAGGCGCCGGTCGATTCATCCCAGCTGCCGGTCTGCGTGCCGGGTGCCGAATCCTTGAACAGCTTCAGATAGGTTTCGGTCGCCTTGACGGCGGCCTCCGAGTTGAAGGCTGGCTTGTCGCCGTCGAACCACTGGCCGCCATAGGCCTTGAACAACGGCATCCAGCGCCAGACATTGGCGCCCGAACCGCGTGCGCCGCGCAGCGCGATGCCATATATGCCCTTGTCCGGATTGGTCAGCTTCGGCACGTCGGCGATCAGTTCGTCCAGCGTCTTCGGCGGCTGGATGCCGGCGGCCTCCAGAATATCCTTGCGGTAGACCATCAGGTCGCCGCCGCCGGTCAGCGGCGCGAACCAGACCTTGCCGTCATAGGTGGCGACCTTCTGGCGGCCCGGATCGAAATCGGCATAGTCGTAGTCCGCCGGATAATAGTCGGTGAGCGGCACGATCCATTTCGACGAGGCAAATAGCGCCACGTTGGCTTCGTCGACATAGTAGACGTTGTAGTTGCCGACGGTGGACGCATCGGCGCGCGATTTCGCACGGCGGTCGTTCTCGTTCAGATAGTCGATCTGGAAGCTGGCACCGGCCAGCTTCTGGAACTCGTCCTTGGAGTCCTCCAGAAGCGTCAGGCCGTCGCGTGGCTGCGCCAGCACCTTGACCGGCGCCGAGCAGACCGGCGCCTGCGCCAAGGCAATGGTGGAAACGGTAGCGGAAAGCATAAAAGCTGCGCCAAGGCTGGCAGCAAGCCGAACTGGTTTCATGATCTTTTCTCCTCCAGGAACATTTCGCAGGAAGCGGAAGTCCTCGGCTTGCGCGATCCTCACCATCGCCCGAGTGACATGCCACCCATCGCTAAAATGCGGAGTTGCGACGAGGCTTGCTAGAGCGGGATGAATTTAGGTTGGGCATAGCCAGCCTCGGTGAAGTAATTTCGGCATTCGGTTGACGTGACCTCGCCGAGGAT
>NZ_JAMYMV010000056.1:0-39726 GCF_040318715.1 Mesorhizobium sp. M1050
TCCGATCATCCAGAGGTCCTTTCAGAATCGATTTCCGCACACCACACAAGAGTCCCTTTGTACTCATGTGCGATTCCCCTGCCCTTGTGGGGAGGGTCGCTGCGAAGCAGCGGGGTGGGGGTCGGCGCAGCGCTGCTTGGGTCTCGCAGGCGCAAGCCTTCTGCCTCAACCGCTCTTCGTCGAACCAATCCAGTCGGTCGCCACTTCGGCGAACAGCCAGTCGCGGAAGGCCCTGATCTTCTTCTGGCGCAGCGCACCGTCAGGGTAGACGACGTAATAGCGTGAGGCGGATTTCAGCGCCAGGTCGAAAGGCCGCACCAGCCGCCCCGCCGCTAGATCGGCCGAGACCAGGGCGCTTCGGCCGAGCAGCACGCCTTCACCGTGTACCGCGGCCTCGACGGCGAAGGTGGCGGAATCGAAGCGCACGCCACGCTTGGGGTCGACATCGCCGACGCCTGCGTGTTCGAGCCATGTCGCCCAGTCGATGCGAAAAGCGTCATGAATCAATTTGTGGTGCCTGAGATCCGCCGGCAGGCGCAGCGGATGTTCGCCTTGCAGCAGTTCGGGGCTGCAGACCGGGAAGACCTCTTCATCAGCGAGGAATTCTTCGGTCACTCCGGTATAGCCGCCCTTGCCATAGCGGATGGCGATGTCGATGCCGTCGCTGACGAAATCGGCAAGCATCCCCGAGGTCGAGAGCCGCACGTCGATGTCGGCATTGGCGCGGTGGAAGCGGTGCAGCCTCGGCACCAGCCAACGGCCGGCAAAACCGTCCGATGTGCTGACATTCAGGATACCCGTGGTGCGGTCGGGTGTGGCGGCGATGGTGGCGGCGGCGATCTGGTCCAGCGCCTTCCTGACTTCCGACGCATAGGCGGCGCCCACCGGGGTCAGGCGCACGGACCGCGTCCCGCGATCGAAAAGCTGGATACCCAGCCTGTCCTCGATGTTGCGGATAGCGCGGCTGACGGCGCCATGGGTAACGTTGAGCTCGCCCGCCGCCTTCGAAAAACTCAAATGCCTGGCAGCAGCCTCGAAAGCGGGCAAAGCGGTAAGGGGCGGCAGTCTGCGCGGCATGATTCACCTGTGAGTGTTACTCACAAATCATGCAAAAAGAGTCGTTTGTCGTCCAGTCCAGAAATGTCCAATCTATTGACGTAGCAGCGCATTCAGGTCGGGTTTTCCATCTCGCCACTGCGCTGAACGATCAGAAACAGTGTGAGCAATCGTCATGCTCGCCCCTCGAATGGGGTCGGCACGCTTGAGCCCAGCAAACACAGGAGACGGACAATGAATCCCACCTTCCAATCCATCAGCGCCGCGATAAGCGGTCTTGCACTGAGAACCTCAGTGGCGGTCGAACGCCGCCGCGCGCTGCGCCGCGTTGCGCGCCTCTCGGACCATCGCCTGCATGACATTGGGTTCGAGCGCGACTGGGACGGTTCCATCCTGCGCAATGGGAGGGCGATATGACCAGCACCCTGATCATCGGCGCGACGGGGCTTCTCGGCAGCGAGATGGCGAAGGCCAGTGCGCGCAATGGCGATCGCCTTCATGTCCTGGTCCGGCCTTCGACGGCGCGCAATGAAGAGCGGCTGCGCCCGCTCCGCGACCTCGGCGCCACGGTCCATGTCGGCGATCTCGACGACCATGGCAGCCTTGTCCGGGCCGCCGGCAAGGTGGATCGCGTCATCTCCTCAGTGCATGTCAGCTCGGCCAGCGAGATGACGCTGGTGCGCGCGCTCAAGGATGCCGGCGTCTCCCGCTATGTGCCTTCCGCCGGCTTCGGCCTCGACTTTGCCGCAGCCGCCCCGGGTTCCATCCCGCCACTGGACATCAAGCGAGATGTCTTTTCGGCGATCAAGGAGGCCGATCTGCCCTATACGGTGATCTACACCAACGGCTTCTTTTCGACCTGGGTGGCAACGTTGGGCGACTTGATGCGCTTCGGCTCGTCGCCTTTGCCTCCCGAAAAGGTGACGCTTTATGGCAACGGCAATGTGCCGGCGACATTCGTCAGCGAGAAGGACATTGCCGCCGTCACCTTGCGCGCGTTGAACGACCCCGGTGCCATCCGCAGCGAAATCCGGATCGCCCAGAACAAGATCACCCAGAACGAGATGATCGATCTGTGGCGCCGCGTGAGTGGACGGTCGCCGCGCATCTTGCAGCAGAGCGCCGACGAACTGGAGGCGATGATCGCGGTAGCTCCCGGCCTCGGCTTGCTGCGGGCGTTCTGGATACGCGGCGAGACAGCGCTTGAAACGGCCACGCCGGAAGCCGGGGCGCTCTATCCGGAGCTGACTTTCGAGACGATCGAGAGCGCGTATGTGGCGATGGCGGGCGCAAAGGGCCAACAGCGGCAGGGCTGAGCAGGCTCGGCGCCGACGCGCCGGGAAGTGGCCTACTTGCCGGCCATGTGATCGGCAAGCTCCTGTGCCTGGGCGAGAAGTGCGGGGAAGACCGGCTCGCTCGGCAGGTGCTCGCCCAGGCAGGCGCGATAGTCGGCGTCCCCCTTTTCCCAGGCGACATTGGCGGCATCGTACGCCGTTTCGTCCTTGAGGTCCGAGGCCTGGTAAGCCTCCTGGAATTTCTGGGCGGCGGCGTCCGCCGACGTCCACACGGCGTCGCAGGCCGCGATCTTGGGTATAGGCGCTGCCGCGGGCGCCGAGGCGATCATGACGCTATTGCCCTTGACGAGCGTGACGATGACCTGCTGGTCGGGGTTCGGTCCTATGTCCTGCGCCCAGCCGCCGAGCCGCGCGAAGGCGATGTCTGCGCCTTCTGGCTTCTTCAGGGACAAGTCGAGAGTCCCCGTGAACGCAGCGTCGCTGTTGATCGCCTGGGTGTAGAAAGCATCGAGCTTCAGCGCCGCATCGATGCTGGCGGGCAGTCTGAAGCTTTCGTCCAACTCGGCCGCCCTGGACTGGAGCCAGCGCTCGAGCAGCCCCCGCGTCGTTGCCACGAGGCTCGGGCCGTCATCGCTTTTGGCGTATCGCAAACCATCGAGCATGCCGAATCCGATATCGGCATCGCTCAGGCTTCCGAGATTGATCGTGCCGTTTGCCGGGAAATCGGCAACCGCCAAGGGGCCGAGGATGGTGGACAGACGCCCTTCGAGATCGGCCAACGCCTTCGTTCCGGCGGCATCGAGCGTTTCAACGGATTCGTTCGCGCTTGCCAGTGCCGCGATGGTGGAAATCGCCTTGTCACGTGCGGCGATATAGTCGTCCTCCGGCGAGGCCGCGAGAACCGTGCCGGTTGCGAGCGCAAAGATGATGGTCCAGACCAGCCGCATGACATAACCCCCCATAGGCGATCCACAGGCTGCGAGCCATCGAGCAGCTTTGCGGCAATTGCGCGGCAGCGACCGTCGAAGCCAAACATCCTGGTCCATCGGGGATGCAATCGGCCCATTAACCATCGATTAACTATCCGGTCGCCTTTGAATCAAATTTGGCGGATACTGTTTTTGGTCGAACGAGGCTGCTCGAGGGACCTGGAAAGACTGCAACTATCAGCGCGGCGTGCCGCTTTCGGCCGCGCGGGGTACTCAAAAAAGAAGCGACGGACCACCGTCGCCTTACGGGGAGGCGCCAGCATCATTTTTGATGAGGAGCGCCAGAATGAAGATCGAAGACGCAGTGATGGCGGTGACAGCCGAGGCCAACGCGCTACTATCTTGCCTCGGCCAGCCCGTCGTCGCCTACCACGTCACGGCAATCATGCGAGAGGCAGACCTGGAACACGCCAGGCAGATGCAGCTTGTCTTGATGCGGCGAAGCATCGAGGCGCTCGTCGATGACGGCCTCGAGACTATGGCCGCCGAACATTTTGTTTCACAGTTCCACGGTCGCGTTGGTTTGACCTGGAGGCTGCTCCACGCTTCGGATGGCGTGGCGCATTGAAGGAATGGCTTGAGGACCGATCAGGATGGTGGCACCTCCCTTGTCGGCCGAATATGCTGGAACAAGAGACTGCCGTGCCCGCGCCGTCAAGATTTTGGTGCTCGACCGATCCAGAGCCACCCGTGCCCCTGCAGCGCCGGTGTTGTTTGGCCCATGGCAGTCCTCCTCCCGAGGCGTCGCATCTCCCCTCGCGGCGCTGTCGCCTGTGAGCTTGCCTGAAATTGCAGGCGTGATCGATGCAGCGAAAGTTGGGGATGGGTAGGTTGGCGCTTGAACACCCCCCTCTGCCCTGCCGGGCATCTCCCCCGCAAGGAGGGAGATCGGCGCTTCAATCACGGCGCTTGTCTTGCGACGTTGACGGTTGGCGAAAGTGATGGCGACATCCAATCTCCCCCCTTGCGGGGGAGATGTCCGGCAGGACAGAGGGGGGTGTGAAGGATCGCGGCCGTAGCAAATGGGGCTGTTGACCTCACCAGCCATCCGCCCGATAGGTCCGCCCCAAGCTACCACCCGAGAAACCCGATGACCTCAGACACCAAACTCCACCCCACACCCGCCGTCGCCCCCGACACCGCTTGGCAGGCGGAAATCCGCGCCGGTGTTCGCCACGTCCGCGATCTCGCCTCCCTGCCGCTGTCGCCAGCCGAGCGTGCAGCGGCTCAAGCCGCGGCGGCAAACCACAAGGTGCGCGTTCCCAAAGCCTATCTCGACCTGATCGACTGGAACGATCCCGCCGATCCGATCCGGGCGCAGGTCATCCCGTCGCCCGACGAATTGATGGAGCAGGACGGCGAGCTTGACGATCCGATCGCCGACCATGAGTTCAGCCCGGTGCCGCGGCTGACGCATCGCCATGCCGACCGGGTGCTGCTGTTCCCGACCTATCAATGCGCGGTCTATTGCCGGTTCTGCTTCCGTAAGGAGTCGCTGACCGCGATCGGCCGCGGCTATACGCGCGAGGCGCTGGAGCCGGCGCTGGCCTATATATCAGACCACCCCGAAATCCGCGAGGTGATCCTGACCGGCGGCGATCCGCTGTCCTTGTCCGACAAGGCCCTGGCCGAAATCTTCGCGCGCATCGAGGCGATCGCGCATGTGCGGCTCCTGCGCATCCACACGCGCGTGCCGGTGGCACTGCCATCGCGCATTACGCCAGGGCTGGTTGCTGCCCTGCAGGGCCGGCTGATGGTCACAATCGTCACCCATTTCAACCACGCGCGTGAGATCACGCCCGCGACCGAGACAGCCTGCCGGACGATGCGCCACGCGGGTTTCGTGCTGCTCAACCAGAGCGTTCTGCTCAAGGGCGTCAACGACACGATCGAGGTGCTGGAAGAGCTCTGCCGCGAGCTGATGTATCGGCTCGGCGTCAAACCCTATTACCTGCACCACGGCGACCTCGCGCGCGGCATGGCGCACAGGCGCACGATGATTGCGCAGGGCCAGGCGCTGGCCGCGGCATTGCGCGCGCGGCTGTCGGGCATCTGCAACCCCGTCTATGTGCTCGACCTGCCGGAAGGCGGCGGCAAGGTGCCGATCGGGCCTTGTTATGTCGAGGGGCGGGACGGGGAGAGCTGGCGGTTGCGTGGGCTCGATGGCGAGGTGAGGGGGTACACGGAGGTGGTTGGCGAGTAGCGCTAACGCGTCTCGACAAACGCCAGCACGACCACGCGCGGGGCAACGCAGTATGCGAGGCTGACCTTGCGGCCCGTCTTCGTCGTCGCTTGGCCTGCGTTGAGATCCACAGTGATATCCTCATAGCCCAGCACCTCGCGATCGAGGGGATAGACGGCCTTGTAGACGGCTTCCTTGGCGCAAAAGAGGATGCGACCGGCAAGATGCCGGTCCGCTGCGTCCGTCCTATCGGCAGGGATTGTAACAAGTGCGAAGATCTCGTCCGGGAGCGGTTGCGCGGGCTCGACGTCGATGCCCAGCGAGGCGATATGGCCAATGGGCGCAACCGCCGCCACGGCCATGTCGTCGTCATGGGCCAGCGAGCCGGTGATCCCGTCGGGCCAGACCGGCGCGCCGGTTGGCGCGCGCGGGCTGGCGACGCCGTTCATGCCAAGCTCCGCCAGCAGTCCGTGCGCAATCCAGCGCGCCGCACCGCTGGCCCGCCGCATGGCCGGCTGGCGCGCCGGGATAGAGCGCGCCTCTTCGGGCAGCAGATGGCCCTCGTCGCCGTCGCGTATCACTCGGCATCCGACCCGGACGCCGATGGGCGCAAGGGCAAGGGCGATCATCGCCTGCAGCAGTGATGTTTGCGCCAGCGCGATTTCAGAGGACCGCGTCACGATCGTTCGTCTGTGCCCGACAGGACCAGATCGGCGATCATTTCGCCGTCCTCGTCGAGCCCTTCTTCGACGAAGCCGGCGCTGCGATAAAGGTTTCGTGCAGCTTCATTGTCCGGTTCGTAGCAGATCGAAACGTGGCTGATGTGGCCGAGCCCAATGATTTCGTCCAGCACTTCGCGCAACGCGGCCTTGCCATAGCCTCTGCCCTGAGAGGCGCGGTCGATCATGAAGCGGTAGATGCGCGCCTCGTCGTCATTCCGCGGTGCATCGTACATGAGGAAACCGACGACACGATCGCCGGCCATTATGACGCGTGGCTGCGCGTCTTCGTCCGCTTCGGCTTCGTCGAGCGAGTCCGCATTGCTGGCGACGAAGTCGATCTGCTCCGGGGCGAGTTCCAGGGCCGCGACCAGGGCCCGGTTGGCCCCGGTCACGGAAACGAGACGGATGTCTGCGCTCTTCAAGCCGATGCCTTTTTCAAGCCGATGCCTTGGAGCCATCGTCGGTGACCGGCTCGACGAAGCGATGCAGCTTGGCCGGGTTGCCGCGCCAAATGGAATTGGGCTCCAGCTCTTCGCCCTTCATCACGAAGGAATCGACGTCGACCACCGAGCCTTCGCCCATCACCACGCCATAGTGGACAAAAGCGGAAGGACCGAGCGTGCAGCCCTTGCCGATGCGGATGAAGTCGGACTTGAACGCGCCTTCTTCCAGCGAATGGGCCTGGATGACGCAGCCCTCGTTGAGCGTGACGTCGTCGCCGATCTCCACCAGCGAGCGTTCGGTCAAATTGCTGCCGCCGTCATAGACACGGCTGCCGACCTTGACGCCCAGCAGGCGCAGGATCATCGGCCGGAACGGCGTGCCGGCGAACAGGCCCACGATCGGCGAATCCGCAAGTTTCCAGTGGCGTTCGTGGCGCCAGAACGCGACGTCGTAGATCGTCGTCATCTGCGGCTTCAGCCTGCCAAAACCAAGGCTCGCCCGCTCGACCAGGATGTAGAACGGAATAGTGATCGCCGAGGTCAAAAGCACGGCGGCGAAGAGCGCGACCTCCGCCCATTCAGTGTAGTAGTTCAGGGCTCGATCCCAGATCGCCAGCGTGGCGAACAGCATGACCCACTGCGTTGCCACGAATAGAACAATCGTCACCAGATTGTGGCGGTTCTTCAGCGGGATGCGCTGGCGCCGGTCGGCCTCGTCGACGCCGGCGATGAGTTCCTTGTCGCGGTTCACCATGCGCGGGATTTCAAACGCAGGCGAACCCAAGAGCCCGACATTCTCACGTAGCGGCCCGTCGACGGGGATCATCACCCTGGTACCGAGCAGGACATTGTCGCCCGTGCGTCCGTCCGGCGGGTAGTAGATGTTGTTGCCGAGGTAGTTGCGTTCGCCGATTCGCGTCTGCTCGAGCCGGAAAGCCGAGGCGGACTTGTGCAT
Organism: Mesorhizobium sp. M1050; assembly: GCF_040318715.1. Taxonomy (NCBI): domain Bacteria; kingdom Pseudomonadati; phylum Pseudomonadota; class Alphaproteobacteria; order Hyphomicrobiales; family Phyllobacteriaceae; genus Mesorhizobium; species Mesorhizobium sp. M1050. Next base: position 7,643 of record NZ_JAMYMV010000056.1, read on the forward strand.
GTTGATCATGAACAGCCCGTCCGACACCATGGTCTCGGTGCCGATCTCGCACAGAAGCGGGTTTTCGTGCTGCTGGTTGCTGCCGAAGTTGGAGCCGGTCTGGACCACCTTGTTGAGGTTCCAGCCGATGGCCCTGATATAGTGCACGATTGCCGAGCTGTCGCCGAACAGCAGGCCGAGCACGCGGGAATTGCTCGAGAATTCGGCAACGGTCTGCAGCCAGTAGCGGAAGCCGTACAGCGTGTAGGTTTGGCCTGGCTTGAGGATCAGGTTTGTCAGGCGCGGCACCAGCGTCGCTGCCAGAAAGGCCACGGCGATGTAGCCGAACAGCGTGACCGTGGTGCCGATCGCGACGATGCCGATCGTCTCCTGATAGTCGTCGCCGACATTCTCCCAGTAGCTGTGGAACAGCAGCGGCAAAGGGGTGACGATGGCAAACAGCCCGATCAGCTGAACCGCTTCGAACAGGAAGCGCCGGATGTTGGAAGGATCGACATTGCGCACCTTGCAATAGTCCGCCGTGGTCGGCACGGCCGGCGATCCATGCCAGCGTTCGCCGTCCGGTATGCTTTGCCCGCGATGCAGCGAAGATGAATGGCCGAGCTGGGCGCCGTCGCCGATCCTGGTGTCGATGTCGAGCGTGGAGCCGACGCCCACGAAGGCATCGCGGCCGATGGTCAGCGGCCCGGTATGGATATAGCCGGACTGGGCTCGATAGCCGAGGATCATCGATTCCTTGCGCAGAATGGTGTTGGCGCCGATGGAAATGAGATCGGTGCAGACGGGCACGGATTTCGATTCGATGACGGCGTTTTTTCCGAGTTTGGTGCCGAGAAGCTGCAGATAGAGACTGTAGAGCGGGCTGCCCCGGAACAGCACGACGGGTGCGGTGCGGATCAATGTCTTGACGACCCAGAAGCGGAAGTAGCGCACGCCCCAGATGGGAAACGCCTCGGCCTTCCAACGACCGATGAGAACCCATTTGGCGATGACGGCAAAGCCCGACATGCCGAAGAACACACCGGCCGAGAGCGCCACGCAGCGCAGGTACAGCTGCAGCGGATCGTCGAGCGCCTCATACATCCAGTTGAGGCCGCCATTGATCACCCACAGGGCAACATAGCTGTAGAGCCCGTAGAACAGCAGCTGCGCCACGCCGCAGGTCCAGTAGGCAAAATTCGATGCCCGGCGGGTGAGGACCGGCTCATTGGTGGCCGTGGTCATCTCCTCCGCAACGCGGAGATGCCGCGCCAGCAGCGCCACGGTCGGATAGAGATAGATGTCGCGCATCGAGGCCGTCGCCCATTCCTTCCTGGTGCGCACGCGCGCGCAGAAATGGGCCATCAGCAGCGAGTTGGCGCCGAGATCGTCGAAGAAATTGTCCTCGACGGACACCGCGTCGAATTTAAGCACCGCGGCCAGCGCGTCGGCCAGGAAACGCTCGTCGTCATTGCCGGGCGCCACCATCGCGCGATCGGCCGAAAGCCGGATGCTTGTCGGTTTTGGCAGCTGGCGCAGGTCCACCTTGTTGGAGACCGTCATCGGGATCGCCGGCAGCTCCTCCAGATAGGACGGCACCATGTAATCCGGCAGCCGCCGCTTCATTGTCTGGGCGAGATCAGCGCGGGAAATCGCCGCCACGCCGGCTTTCGATGCGTAATAGGCGACAAGTTCGACGCGGCCGGGCTCGATCTCCCAGGTGGTGACGGCAGCCTGCGCGATCTCGGGCTGATCGAGCAGCACCGCCTCGATCTCGCCGAGCTCGATGCGATAGCCGCGGATCTTCACCTGGGTGTCGATGCGCCCGGCATATTCGATCTCGCCGCTATCGTTGATCCGGCCAAGGTCGCCCGTCCGGTAGATGCGCTTCGACGGGTTGTTGGGCAGGCCGACGAAATCGGCGATGAATTTCTGTTCGGTAAGGTCCGGCCGGTTGAGATAGCCGACCGCGAGCCCGATGCCGGCGATGCCGATCTCGCCCAGTTCACCGGGCTCGGCAAGTTGCGGCAGCGAGGCGTCGAGAATGACGATGGAGTAGGTCGGCAGCGGAGCGCCTATGGTGACGGGGCTGTCCGGCGTCAGCGCACCCATGGTGGCGGTGACGGTCGCCTCGGTGGGACCGTAGGTGTTGAGGATCTGCCGCCCCGGCTTCGACCAGCGCACCACCAGATTGTGCGGGCAGGCCTCGCCGCCGACCAGCAGCGTGCGCAGGCTGGGCACGTCCGATGTCATCGACGACAGAAGCGTCGGGCTGCAGGCCATGCAGGTGATGTCGTGGTGGCGCAGGAAATCGGCCAGTTCCTCGCCCACCAGGGGCATCTGGCCCGGCGCCGGCACGACCGTCGCGCCGGCGACGAACGGCACCCAGATCTCTTCGGAAGAAAAGTCGAAGGCGATGGTCATGCCCTGATAGACGCGATCGCCCGGCCGGTAGCCGTAGGAAGCGGCGGCGACCCGGATGAAATTGACGAAGCTCTGGTGCTTGATAACGACGCCCTTGGGCCGGCCTGTCGTGCCGGACGTGTAGAGGATGTAGCAGGTGTCGTCCGAAGCCTTCGCATTCGGCTTCAGCGGCGCGTCGGACTGTTTGGAGATTTCGGCAGCCGCGCTGTCGATCAGCAGATGCGGAACCGGCAATTGGCCGGCGCGCGACGCATAGGCGGCGATGGTGACGATCAGGCTCACGTTGGCGTCTTCGATGATGAGCGTCATGCGCTCTTCGGGAAATGCCGTGGCCAGCGGCACGAAGGCGGCACCCGCCTTCACCACCGCGAGAAGTGCAACATAGGTCTCCGCCGAGCGATCGAGGATGAGCCCGACCCGGTCGCCCGGCCGCACGCCGCGCTTGACCAGCAGGCGGGCGAACTGGTTGGCCCGCTTGTCCAGTTCCTGATAGGTCCAGGCCCGCCCGTCGGAAATCACCGCCGGCAAGGCGGCGAATGTCTGCGCGAGCTGTTCGAAGACGGTGTCGAGCCGCTCCCCGGGCAGGCCCTGCCGGTCAAAGTCGGCGCCCGTCAGGATCTGCCCGTGCGTGACCGTTGCTGGGGTTGTTTTTGCGAGTGCATCGACGCTTGCCAGTTCAGCTTCGGGCGGGCTGCCCGGTCTTGCCGCGTCCAGTCCGGCGATATCGGCACCGTAATCCATGTCCATGCTTTCTCGTCCTGGTCGGCAAACGCCCGGCGCGGCCATTTTCCGGCCGCCGCGGCAGGCTTATGCCATCCGATTTTTTCGCCAGTTTTTCCGAACTGTTGAAATTTGTTTCTGGAGTGTGTCTGCGCTTGCTGGGGACTATCGGCCGCTGCGCGATCTTGTCCGTCGGCGTCGCCCGAGCGTTTTTCTGGAACCGGCCTTGAGGCGCTGCATTTTATTAGCAGCAGCTCAAGGAGCGTGACGTGAAAGCGGTGTTGGGACTGGTCTGCGGTTTCGTGTTGACGCTTGCGGTCTTCGGCAGCGGGCTGGGGTTCGCAGCCTGGCTGCTAGCCGCGAAGTCGCCGCGCCAGGCATCGGCCACCGTCAGCGTGGCAGAGCTGTGGACCAAAAAAGCGCGGCCGGTGGAGAAGGCGGACCAGAGCCTCGAGCGTCTGCCCGCCGAACAGTCCGCGCCGGCCGACATCCCTGCCAAGCCGCAGCCGCAGGAAGCGAAACCCGATCCGACAATGACTGGCGCCGTCGCGCCCGTCGCGCCCGTCGCGGCCGAACTGCCGCCTCCGCATCTCGCCTGGTGCGCCAGCCGCTACCGTTCGTACCGGGCCGACGACAACAGCTACATGTCCTATAGCGGGCAGCAACGCCCCTGCATCTCGCCCTATCTCGACGTGGCCGATCGCATCGCCCAGCCAGGCGAGGGCTATGGCGGCGAAGACGGCCCCGGCTTGGGCGTCTACGCAACCGATGACGGCGGCGCCGAGCTTTCCGCCGACCATGTCGACTATTGCTTCAGCCGCTACCGCTCCTACCGGCCGGAAGACAACAGCTACCAGCCATACTCCGGCGGACCGAGGCGGCAATGCCAGTAGGCGTGGCTAGTGCGATCGCGGGCCCGCACGCCAAAGGCCATTGCGCGATCCCGTCATGCAATTTTCGGATCGTTCGGATCGGCACAACGTTTATCCCTGACCCAAGGAGGACCTGAGACATGGACCACGACCGGAACGACAGGATACGTGAGCGCGCATACCAGATCTGGGAACGAGAAGGCAGGATGCAGGGCGATCCCGAGCGGCACTGGCTCCAGGCCGAGGCCGAGATCGACAGGGAGGCAGCGCTGCCGCCGACGGCAGGCGATGCTGCACCCGGCGAGATCGCCAGCTCCGACGTGCTGGAAGTCGAGGCGCTGGCGGTGCGCACCGGCATATCGGGCGACGAAGCACAGGAGTTGATCGACAGGCTGGGCCACGACCGCGCCGCCGTCGAACAAGCCGCGCGCAGCCTGAGCGCCAAAAGGCGGCGAAGCCTTGGTGAGGGGCAGGCGAAATGATCCGGAAGCTCAAAGACGGAAAATACCGCCTCTATTCACGCAAGAAGGACGAAAAAACCGGGAAAAGGCGGAACCTGGGCACGTTCGACACGCGCGAGGCGGCGGAGAAGCATGAGAAGGAGGTGCAGTATTTCAAGCGGCATTGAGGGCGCCGCTGTTCGCAGGACAGGCAAGCCGCAGGCCTGCTGGCAACCCTCTACTGCAGCGTCCGTGCACTCTGCCAAAGCCAGATTGCGAGCGAGCCGGATCGCCCACGGATCTGTGTTTCCACAGGTCCTTTCAGGGTACCGGATTTGAACAACACGCACTCGCGGCCGGCGACATTAAGCATTATGTCACTCACCGCGACTTCAGCATTCTGGTCGGCCGCGATCTCCATCAAGCGACTGGCAACGTTGACTGTGTCACCTATGGCTGCGATGTGCTGACGGCCTTCGCTACCGAGCCGAGAGGCTACGATTGTTCCGTGGTGGGCTCCAATCTTGAAGCCGAGCCGGGATGCAGTCGATGCAGGCAACGAGGCGAGCCAATCGTTGGTGCGCTTGGAGAGCCCCACACAACAGCGGGCGGCATTGAAGGCGTCATTCGGCGCTGGTTCAGGCAGACCGAACAGGATCATGGCTCCATCGCCCATGAAATTCGTGACGACGCCACCGCAACTCGTCACTTCTTCGCCGACCAACGCATGAAAACCGTTCAGGAGTTCGCGTGTGGCGACCGGTCCCAATGTTTCACTCAGTCCCGTGAAGCCGGACAGATCGATGAACAGGATGGCGGCGTCTCGCCGGACGGGCTCCGAGAGGAAGTCGCCATGCTTGGCCAGCCACTCCCCCATGCCTGGGGCTTCAACGCGTTGAAGCAATTGGCTCTGCGTTGCGAAAAATTGGGCTTGGCGCCTGCCCAGCCAAAGCTGCGCGGCCCCGAACAGGATGACCGGCGGAACGGCGGCGGTCATCGGCAGCGCGGCGCTCAGCCAGATGTGGTGCGAGAAAGCGGTCATGTTGACCACGAACCAGATCAGGACCACGCCGGCGATCGCCGCGAGGCCGCCGGCGTTTCGCCGCCATGCCAACAGCCCGACAAGAATCATTGGCAGCACCACTGCAAAGCCGGCATCCACAAGCCGAACATGCTGGTCTCGCACTATTCCGTCGCCGGCCATCAGATGAGCAATCGCCGTCGATATGACTTCGACGCCCGGGAGTATGGGATCGAACGGTGTCGGGAAAACATCGCCGGTGCCGGTTGCCGTTGCTCCGATCACAACAATTCGATCCCGGATCGTGCCGGGATCGAATTGGCCGTCCAGCACGGTCGCCGCGCTGATCGTGCGGATCGTGCCGCGGGGACCATAGAATGTCAGGGGCAGGATGTGACCAATGTCCGTCCGAATAGACCGTCCGCTTAGGGATAGATGATCGGCTGCGATTTCTGGATCCTCTCCTGCTGCCATGGCGGCAACACGCAAGGGGAAAGACACTTCCAGCCGATCTCCGGCCCGAAACAGCAACGGCACGAATCGGGGCGTTCCTGTCTTGTCGGTGGCCACGTTCACGACGCCGACAGCCGCGACATCCGAGAACGCTTTCAGGGGCCACAGGAACCGCTCGGCATTCGGCACGCCGGCGATGGGTCCTTCGCCCACCGTCCATTGTTTGCCTCCGGGGTAGACCGCCGCGGCTGCGATTACGCTTGCACCCCCGCTCAGCGAACGCGCGAGCGCGTCATCATTGTCTTTTGCCCCGGGATCGACCAGCAGCAGGTCGAGCGCAATGGCTTTCGGTCCAAGCCGCGCTATCGTATCGACAAGCCGGGCAAGCGCGGCGCGGTTGAGGGGATATGTACCCTCGTGCCGCACCGCGTCGTCGTCTATCGCGACAATGGTGATCAGCCCCGGTGGCTTTGCCGTTCCTCGAACAAGCGTTCGAAGATCGGTCATCGTTGCTTCGACGCGATCGAGAAACCACAGATGACCACGCCAGTGCGCGAAGCCCAGGCCGGCGCCCCAAAGACCCGCCAGGATGAGCGCGATCAGCGTCGGAAGCGCTCGCCTGCTCACGGCAGTTCACTGGCCGAAACGGGCCAGCAATGCGGAAACGCGCTTGGCGGGCCAGCGCTTGACGGTCAGTGGTCCCGTTCCGGCCGCGACGTCGACGCCTTCGCCCGGCGCCAGCACCACGCCGGCACTGGACGCCGGCCGGTTTACGGCGACGCGACCCCTGAGGACGAAAACAGACGTCTTGCCCTGGCCAACGTCGACCGCCCATTTGGTGCCGCGCGCCGCGGCGATCGCCTGCGGGGTGACAACCGCGAAGCCACCCGGGACCGAGCCGGCTGGAGCATCGAGCAGCAGCGCCTTGCGCCGCAACCTGACCGCATCGGCCCTGCCGTTTCGATCGCGGTCCAACAGCGTAAAACGAGCGCCACCTTCCACAATGATGGTAATGCCTTCCCGACATTTCAGAATCTGTCGGGATGTGCCGGCCACCGGCTTGAACGTACACTCTGCGTCCTGCGCCAGGGCGGCATCCATCCAGAAGACACCGGTAAACAGGCCAGCCATCATCAGGCTGCGGAAAAATCGGTCCCTTGCGCTCATCACCGCCCCCTTGCTCTTGCGAAAATTTGCGGCCAAGAAAATCTGCTGTCGTCAGCCTGTGCTTGCCAACCGGCACTTGCAGCCGCTTTGCGCAGAGGCGGCAGGGTGCCGACCGGCGATCCTAGCACGACAAACCTGTTCCGACACCAAGCAAGGCCCCGGCCGCGATGCGAATGTCGACGAATATCAGGCGGCGACCTTTACTGCCAATGATACGGTCGAGGTGCTGGGGACCGGCAATGACCGACCACACCTCAGCGTAAAAACCCTGGACCATGGCGACCTCAAGCGGCATGCCGCACCCTGCCGAAGGCCAAGCGCCGCCGTTCGATAGGAATTTATTCTTGACGCCATGAGGGCAGCTATGCTACATATTCGTCCATGGTATCGATCTGTGCCCGCCCGCTAGGCGGGTTTTTGCGTTTTTGCTTCGTCAATCACGACAAGGAACCGATCGACGGGGGAGAGGAAAGGCGCGAGTTCGCCAACCTTGGCGCCTTCCTCTCCCTCTGGAGGGGGGAGAGGTGGCGCCGCGAAGCGGCGACGGAGTGGGGGAAGGCGTTAGCGAAACGCGCAGCCGCAAGACAAGCACACCCGGGCGAGCAGGAAAGCTCAGGCATGCGGCATTCAGGCGGAAGCATTGCTTCGATGAAAGGTCGACCCCCACTCCGTCGAGCTTCGCTCGCCACCTCTCCCCCGATCGACGGGGGAGAGGAAAGGCGCGAGATTTTCCCACCGATCACGCGCGGCCGGCTCGGCATGACAATTTTGCCACTTCGCTGGCCTCCTGCAAGCTTCCCGACTCTCCTCAAACGATCTTGACGCGCCGCGTCACCTGGCCATTGCTCTCCCAGTATGTGTGCTTCTTGGCAATCAAGGGATCGTCCATTGCTGGTTGAACCTGTCCCGTGGTGCTGACCGCGCGCGAGGTCACCGTGTGTTCTCCCGGCGAGGGATTTGCCCAGGGCAGGGACCAGATTTTCCAGGCGTGTTCGGCCTCCTCACTGTGGTCGATGGTCGCCGGCGCCCAGGGCGCTTGATCGATTTGCACTTCGACCCGGTCGATCGGTGCCCCCCAGGCCGCGCCGATGATGGCGTAGTCCGAGCCTTTCTTGGTGACCTTCGCGGGTGCCGACTTCAGCAGCGCTCGGCCCACCGAGGTCTCGGCCCATACGGTCTCGCCATTGTGGTCTTCCTCGCGGATGGTGACATAGTCGCGGGCCATCAGAAGGCTCATGAACCTTGTGTCGCGAACCTCGATGCGCTTCAGCCACTTGACGTTGGCGATCCCGTACCAGCCCGGAGCAATGAGCCGCAGCGGGGAACCGTTGGGCGCCGGCAAGGCGGCGCCGTTCATTTCGTAGCAGAGCAGATTGTCCGGGCTCATCGCGTCGGCGAGCGACATGCTGCGCGCGAAATTCTGCTTCATCTTGACGTCGCGTATGGCGACCTCGCTTTCGTCAGTACCGAAAAAGACGACCTCGATGCCCTTCTCCAGAACGCCGGCTTCCTCGAGGATCGGCGCCAGCGGCGTCCCTGCCCAGCGGGCATTGCCGATGCCGCCGGTGAAAAAGGGAAAACCGTGGTTGCCCGAGCATTCCACCGTGAAGACCACCTCCTTGCGCGGCCGCGCCTTGATGTCGGCGAGCGACAGCTTCAGGGGCTTCTTGACCAGGCCCTCGATCTCCATGGACCATGTCTTCTCGTCGATCGTCGGTCGATTGAAATGCGAGATGCTGAAGAACTTGTCGTTTGGCGTTATCCAGCTATCCAGATCCTCCCAGACAAGCTGCGTCTTGATACCTTCCGGATTGGGGTTTTCGGTCGGCTGATCCAGCCACGGAACGACTTCCTCGCCCGCCCGTGTTGGAAAAGCGTAGGCGCGACGCGAGAGAGCAGCGATCGCGACAAGAGCCGCGCTTCCTTGAATAAGAAGTTCTCTGCGTTGAATGCTATGCATGTTGTTTACCTCCCAGTTGATCCGGAACAGGCTGCAACGTGCGATAGGCCGTAGCCTGATCACGGATAGGCGGCACAATGAAAGTCATGCCCAGCCGGAAGTATCCGGATAGGTCAGACAATCACCGACGCACCTCAAGCATGTGTTGGGCGAAACTCTAGCATGCGTTTCGCAACCCAAGAGTGCGCCTTTGAAAAGGACGTGTCCACAACCTGGACGGGACATGACAATTTTGTGGCAGGCCGATTTCCTGTCGTGTCAGTGTTGCTCAGATTGCAACAGGCCAGTGGGGCCTTCCGTGGGGCGCACGAGGGCGGAGGCGCCTAAGTTGCGCCGCCGGGATCGCCGGGTGGCGAGTTCCGACGTGCTGGAGGTCGAGGGTGCGCACCGGCCTATCGGGCGACGAGGCGCAGGCGCAGATCGACAGGCTGGGCCGCGCGGACGTCGAGCAAGCCGCGCGCAGCCTCAAGGCCACGCGGAAATCCTGATCGCCAGGCAGAGCGAGATGATCCGGAAACTGAAAGGCGGAAAATACCGGCTTTATTCGCGGAAGAAGGACGAAAAAGGGAAAAAGGCGGAACCTGGGCGCGTTCGATACGCGCGAGGCGGCGGAGAAGCATGAGCGGGAGGTGCAGTATTTCAAGCGGCATTGAGGGGGCGAGTCGGGAACCAGAACTTCAGGCGCAACAGGTTGTCGTGTGTCCTGAAAGCACAACATGCGGATATTCAGGGGGCTATGGTGTGACCGGGTTGACGCTTTCGCTTTCGCGAGCGTCGTGCCGCCAATTCATTTTGATAGGCGGCCTCGTCTCGACGAAGTTTCCTGTCAGCCCGCATAAATGCCTTGGGAATTGCATCCCTTATTTTGATGAAGGTCTGTATCTCTAGGATACGATCGAGGTTCTTGAGGCTGCCAGTTAGCAATGTCGTAATTTGCAGCAAAGAATAGGCGGTATGCTGTGCTGGCTCAACCAAACCTGCGTTGGTGCGACCCGCCACAAGGACGTTATCCCGCCCGAAACTCGACAGGCGGAAAAACATAGTTCGCGCGCCGGCGTGAACGTTGAAGCTTGCCATTTTGTAATATGCGTTCATACCGGCGCGGCCAGCTTCTTCCTGAAGATCTTTGAAAGTAGGTTTTCTTTTGTTCAATCGTTTTGCCGCCCATCCGTATGGCGAGGCGAATTCCGTGCCATAGCTTGCGATAGATTCAGAAAATTCCATGTCGATGCTACGTTGTTCCCTTTTTCCAATTGGTGCATACCCCAGAGGAACTTGCGTCTGATTGTAATCATCTGCTTGTCGCTTCACTTCAACGGCGTCGTGGTTAATGTAGCGTTCCGCCAGAGTTTCGTCGCCGTCGGCGATAAGGGTCGCCACAACCGAAAGCTCATGCAGGGTGCGCCAGCGGGCCATCGCGCCATCGGCAAACCCGTTGGACATGAGGGTGATGACCTATCGGCAACTTGGCATGATCGAGCGTGCAGATTGGTGAGAACGAATTCACGATTGGAATGCTTTTTTGATTTCGATCTCTGGCGCCGTTTGAGATTTTCGCTGCCAAACTCCCGGCAGCAAGTTAAGAGCATGCGCAGAAGGTCCAAGCCCTCGCCCCAGCGCTCTTCAATCCGCTCACAAAATTCATCGGTCTCGAAACGCTGAATAGCCCCCTCTGTAGGCCAGCGGTCTTTCAGATTCTTAAAATAATGACTTCCGGCTCTGTCGAAAACTTCCTGGGTGATGTGGGGTAGCCGCTCAGTAATTTTCAAAGTTAGTGCTTTAAGCTCGAGGGCATCTGTCTTATCAAGCTTGAGTGTCAGATTCCGAAGTTCGTGCGGCTCCTCGCCGGTCTCTTTGTCGATCCAGATGAAGGGTTGGTCGCGTCTAGATGCGATGTGATCTGCTAAGGCATCGATCGCCGCTTGGGGAATTTCAATACCGTCACGCGCCAGCTTTTTCTCCAAGAGCTGACGCATTACCGTCTTTGAAATATTTCCGATCTGAGCTCGGAAGATTTTATGCATCGAGTCCATCGTTTGGCGGCAGCTTTTCCTAGATCGAGGGAGAATTGGGAAAAATCGCTCTTGAACATTCGCGACTAGGCGGGCGGCTCAAGGATGTTATAGCGAGAGCCAAGCGCCACCCACCAGGTGAGGCAAGAGTCCGATTGGCTAGGCCCTAACCTTCTGCGCACCCTACCTTTGTCAATCACACGTTGGCTCGTCCGAATAATACGTGTCCGACAACTTGTATTCGGTCAGGATGAAGTGACGAGCAAGGGCGTGGATCACCTCAGCTGCAGAATAGAGGCGTTGAATCTCCGGCGAAGCATCGGCATCGGAGGGAAAGCATTCCGATGCGTGTGCCGTCGCCACTCGGCAGTTGTCAAAAACATACTTTTCAATATCCTTACCCTTGCGATCAGAATCGAACCGCACAAGGACTTCTCGGCGGAGCGAGGCAGAGACCTTCGCGAACACATCTTTGATCCAGAGCTTTGTTAGGTTCTGCTCGCCACGCTTTGAGCTCGATCTTTTTTCGAAGACCTTGAAGAAGCTCAGCACCTCGAAGGTGACCAGTCCCGCTTGACGGGCGTTGAGGCCCTCCCTGTAATATGCCAGCCGCTGAAGCAATTCTAGATTTTCAGGGAGGGATCGGTTGAACACCCAATCTGGCGTCGTTGAGAACCCGCCCTCAGAACGTCGAACAGGAACCGGCACTGGGTTGCCCGACCAACCATCCCCCAGCGCTGCGTAGCGGTCGTCGCACCAGCTTAGCAAGCTAAGGAAACGATTGAGAAGGGTCCTTGCGGCTTCTGCGGAAAGTCGCTCGTTTGCCAGGTCGATGCTGATCGAATGCGAATTTTCCTTTGTCCTAGGAAACATTACGAAATGGTGGCCCGCAAACTGCGTGCGAGTCGGTTCCTTCGGCCATGTAACCTGTGTGTCGATGCCGAGATTCATGAATCGCGAATTGCGGCGTGCACCTAGGCGGTGGTGAAAGTCATCACGCTCCTCTTCAGTTTCATATTCTTGCCAATCGGTCTTCAGTGGCAGGTCGAGATGCCGCGAAATAGCGACGTCTCTACGGAGTCGGTTGAAGAATTCGCGCCCCAATACTAGCTGCCGCGCGGATGGAGCGTGAATACGGTCGTGGTCGTAGCCCTGTTCCGCTCCCTCACGGAGCAGAGTGACGGCCATATCGGAGACATAGGAAATGGTCCTTCTTTCCCCACCCTCTTCGACCACGGCTTTCGCATAGTGCTCGTCACCGTTTTGCTTGCGTGCGATCGAGAACGAAAAGGTGATGACCGATCCGCAAGCCTCATCGCTGGCTAATACGGCCGCGATAGACGCCAACAAGGTCTTCGTCCCTCGAACGGATGCAGCCGGACCACCGACGGCGCAGAGACCGCCGAGGACGAGCGAAACGTGTCCGGCCCAACTAGGCAATGTTGGAACAAATCCCAACACCGCACTGGCGGCCTGTTCATCCGAGAGGCGGACGCCTGCGCGTTCTCGACCGCGTGGCAGTAGACCATAACCACGCAATGTCTCGAAGCGCTTGAGGGTATCCTCAAACTTTCCCGGCTCGGCGAGTTCACGGTGTAGAATGTCAGCGAGATGACGAGCGTACATGTCCAATTTGATACACTGTGCCCACGGTGGGTGCCAGGGGGCCTAATGAGGTTCGAATGTCTGCTTCTGGCGCTTAGACTTTCGAGCCCCCGACAATGCCTGTCAGGAACCTTAATTCCAGCTGTCCTCTGCCCCCTCGCATTAACCATTCGTTAACCATTCCCTCGCTAGCGTTTACCTCTCAGTAAGGATTCGCCAGCCGTGACTTTTGCCGCTCCCCTCGAGGCCAAATCCATTCGCTTTCGTGCCCGTTCCTTCGTCGCTTTCACGCTGACTCCGGAAGATCCCTTGGCGGCCTGGCTGGAGGGGCTGGATCACTGGATCGGCAACTCGCCGGGGTATTTTTCGGGGCGGCCGGTGCTGCTGGATCTGAACACGCTGAAGCCTGGGCCGAGCGAGATCGCGGCGCTGGTGGCGGAGCTTGGTACGCGCGGCATTCGCATCTATGCCATCGAGCTCGAAGGGTCTTCGCTGGGCGCCGAATTGCCGCCGGTGCTGGTTGGCGCCAAGGAGGCGACGACGGATGGCCTGCTGCCCGGCCGCAAGGCGCGGGAGGATGTTTCCGGCACATCGGATGGCAAGGCCGAGGGCAGGGCGCCTGAAGCCGGCCCGGGCGGCAAGGCTGGCGCAAGCAAGATGGACGAAAGCGAGCCTCAGCTTGCGCAAGAGGTTTCGGGCACGCTGATGATCAAGGCGCCGATCCGCTCCGGCCAGGCGATCGTGCATCCGCATGGCGATGTCATCGTGCTGGGTTCGGTCGCGTCCGGCTCGGAGATCATCGCGGCGGGCTCGATCCATGTCTACGGCACGCTGCGCGGGCGCGCCTCGGCAGGTGCGCTGGGCAACAAGGGCGCGCGCATCTTCTGCCGGAAGAACGAGGCGGAGCTGCTGGCGATCGACGGCTGGTACGTCACTGCCGAGGAGATGGAAGGTATTTCGCGCGGCAAGCCGGTGCAGGCGTTTCTCGACGGCGAGGGCCTGCGCGTCGCGACACTGAGCTGACATTCGATAATGGGGCGGCCGACGGCCGCCTGGCAAGAACACAACAACAACGGAGGCTTTTTCATGGGCAAGGTAGTGGTGGTCACCTCGGGCAAGGGGGGCGTCGGCAAGACGACCTCGACGGCGGCCCTCGGGGCGGCCGTGGCCAAGACCGGCAAGAAGGTGGCGCTTGTCGATTTCGACGTCGGCCTGCGCAACCTCGACCTGATCATGGGCGCAGAGCGGCGCGTGGTGTTCGACCTCGTCAACGTCATCCAGGGCACGGCCAAGCTTTCGCAGGCGCTGATCCGCGACAAGAGGGTGGATACCCTGTTCCTGCTGCCGGCCTCGCAGACGCGCGACAAGGATGCGCTGACGGAGCAGGGCGTCGGCGAAGTCATCGACAAGCTGCGCTCGGTGTTCGACTACGTGTTCTGCGACAGCCCGGCCGGCATCGAGCGCGGCGCGCAACTCGCCATGCGCTTTGCCGACGAGGCGGTCATCGTCACCAACCCGGAAGTGTCGTCCGTGCGCGATTCCGATCGCATCATCGGCCTGCTCGACGCCCGCACCATGAAGGCCGAGCAGGGCGAGCAGATCGCCAAGCACGTGCTGGTCACGCGCTATGACGCGGCACGCGCTTCGCGCGGCGAAATGCTGTCCATCGACGACGTGCTGGAAATCCTGTCGGTGCCGCTGCTCGGCATCATTCCCGAGAGCCAGGACGTGCTGCGCGCCTCTAACCTCGGTTCGCCGGTGACGCTTTCGGAGCCGCTCAACACCGCGGCCCGCGCCTATCTCGACGCCGCCAGGCGGCTCGAGGGCGAGGAATTGCCTGTTATCGTGCCCTTCGAACGCAAGGGTTTCCTCGATCGTCTTTTGGGAAGGAGGGCGGCATGAACCTGCTCGACATCTTCAAGCGGCGCTCCAGTGCGCCGGTGGCGCGCGAGCGGCTGCAAGTGCTGCTCGCCTATGAGCGCCGCAACCGCAGCCAGCCCGACCTCGTCTCCATCCTGCGCGAGGAGATCATGGCCGTCATCGCCAAGCACGTGCAGATCGACCAGGATTACATCCAGGTCTCGATGGACCGCGGCGAGACCATGTCGACGCTGGAAATCGACATCCAGATCCCCAACAAGAGCGCCGTGCCGCTGGCCATGGCGGGGTGACTTAGCAAGACTTGGGTTCCTCGCCCCCGCAAAGCGGGGGAGAGGTGCCGCGCGCCCCGCGGGGGCGAGGGGGCCGCGCGCCGCGGGGCGGAGCCCGCTGAAGTGCTGTAAGTCGAGCCATCCCCCCGCTCCGTCTCGGGCTTCGCCCGAGCCACCTTGCCGGGGCGAGCCACGGGTCTCGCCCGTCCTTCGGACCCCCCACTCCGTGGGGGCGAGGAACCCAAGTTCTGCAAGGCCAGCGCCGACACCCGCGCATTGTCGCTCGCGGCATCTCCCCCAAAATGTCCCGCATTAACCTTCGTTGCGACGGGGGCTTCCCCTACGCAATCGGCGGATGTAAGGATATATTAGGAATTTGTTAAGTTTCCAGTCGAGGTGTGCGTAAAGGGAGTTCGGCCATGAACTTCAGAGGCCTGATCAAGCGTGCTGAAGAGGTAGACAAAGCAGTTCAGGACCTGCAGGTCGTATTGGCGGATCAGGACCTGCAGATCGAATTGGCGGACGCGCTGGACGCAAGTCTGGATGCCGAAGACCTGGCACCGCCAAAAAGCCAGGATGTCCCCACCGCGGACACCGACGACCCGCCACCCGAGGCCGATGCTGCAAACGCGGACAGTCCCGACGATACGGACAGTGCCGAAAACGGGCCACGACTGACACCTCATACCCAGACCCGACTGGCTGCATTGAGTGCGTTTGAAGGGCTCTTCCACGACGCCAGGGATTATCTGGAGGAAATCAACGACAAGCTGTCGGAGATCGGGACCTCACACCATCTGACGCGCGAATTCCTCAACATCCTCCACAACGACATTCTTCGCGCCAACGAGCTGGAGCTTACAAATGCCGGCCTGGCCGCCGAACAAAGAACGCTGGCGGAAAAGCTGCACGACACGGTGAGAAAGCTGCGCGAGCGTGAAGGCGCTCTCGAAGTGCTGCAACAGCGCGAGACAAGCCTGGTTCAGGACAGGGAGGCGCTTCGTGCGGCGCTTGCCGCGACAAGGCTGGAACTCGTGGAGACAGCCAATGCGAACGCAAAACGCGAGGCCGAGTTCGGCGACATCGCCAAGCGGCTGACCGGCAGGACGGTCGAGGCCAACAGGCGCTTGCGCGAGAGCAAGATGCTGCGGGAAAAGCATGTCAAGCTGTCGATCGAGCTCGACAAGGCGCTGAAGCGGGAATCCCAGGCGCGTCACAGGCTCGACGAACTCTCGACGATCCACGCCAGCGAAGCAGCGCGGCTTGCGGAACTGCTGGCCGCGCTCGGCAAGAGCGAGAAAGAGGAGATGCGGCTCCAGAAATCGCTTGAGGCTGTGCAGGCAAAGCTGTCGGAAACCACCGAAGCGGCGCGCCTGATGGAAGGCGACAAGGAAGCCGAGCTGGCTCGCAGCCAGGCGGAAATACGCGGCCTGGGTTCGGAGATCCAGAACCTGCAATCGCGGCTGGAGCAAACCTCGAACGAGAACAGCGAGGCCGCCAGCGAGATCGCCAGGCTCAAGAGCGAATTGAACGACACCCTGGCGGAAAAGAAAATCGCCGATGAAAGGTTGTCCGCTCTCAACCATGAGAACGAAAACGACAAGCAGAGCCTTTCGAAAGTGAACGCCAATCTTTCACAGCTTGCGCTGCAGCAGGCATCGGAACAGATCCAGTTCGACGTCCAGAGGCAGGAATGCGAGGACCTCAAGGCCGAAATCGCCTCGCTCAATGCCCGGATCAAGGAATTGCTGCCTTACGAGCGGCTCCACAAGGCGACCAGCGCCAGGCCTCGCGAGGCCGAGGTGGTCGAGATTGGCGGCGTCGTGGCGGAGAAGGCACGTGCAGCGGGCAGGCGGCGCATCCGCAGAAACCTCCGCGCCTCGACATAGCGCAATTCAAAGCGCGCCGGGGGCCCAAACCGCTACGCACTTTTGGCTGACATGCATCAGTCGAGCGGTCCGTGCTGGTAAAGCTCGTCCATGCTGAGCGATGCGAGGGCGCCGAAAGGCGCCTGCTTTTTCACACGGCCGGCGCTCAGGATCACCACGTCGTCGCAGAACGAGATGGTGCTGTGATGGTGGCTGATGACGATGGTCGTGCGGCGGCCGGCTCTCGACTTCAGGGTCTCGACGATGGCCGCTTCCGACAGTCCGTCCACCGCATTGGTGGCTTCGTCCAGGATGAGGAGATCGGGATCGCGCACCAGCGCCCTGGCGAGCGCGATCCGCTGCCTCTGTCCCGCCGAGAGGTTGATGCCCCTGTAGCCAACGAGCGTATCGTAACCCTCAGGAAGCCGTTCGATGAATTCATGTGCTTCGGCCAGTCTTGCGGCGCGCTCGGCGTCGCCAGCCGTGGCTGCCTCCTGGCCGTAGATTATGTTTTCAAAAATGCTGCCATCGACCAGTTCCAGCTCCTGGCTGGCCAGGGCGATGTGTCGGCGCCACTGGCCGGCATCGATACGGTCGAGGGGTGATCCATCGACGAGAATCCTCCCGGTGTCCGGTTCCACGAAGCGGCACAGGAGATTGACGATCGTCGTCTTGCCGGCGCCCGAGCGGCCGATCAGCGCCGTCGAGCGGCCACTGCGGATTTCGAACGTCGCCGAATGCAGCACCACTTCACGCCGGTCCGTGCCGGAATAGGTGAACGTCACATCATCGAATTTGATGCCCTGGTGCAAACCGTGGAACGGCCCGTCGCCTTGCGGCGGCCCGGGCTTGCCGGCGGGATCCAGCATCCACGTCACCTCCTCGAGCGATCCGCTCAGGCCCTGCAGCTGGCTCCACGACCCTTGCAGGGCCCGCATATGCGGCTGCAGCCTGTAGAGCAGTATGACGAACGCAATGATCAGCGGAAAACTCACTTGCGCCAGCCAGGCGCCGATCACCACCGCCAGGAACAGAATGGCGTGGAGAACCTCCGTCAGCGGCGGCAACGCTCCCTGGCGCACAAGCAGTGCGAAAGAGGCGCGGCGAACCGCATCGGACGCCGTATCGAATATCGCCTTCTCCCGGCTCTCCTGTCCGAAAATGCGGATCAGGCGTCCGGCATGCACCAGATGGAGCATCTGCGAGGCGAGGTGGCTGTTGCGCGAAGCGACGCTGCGGCTGGGCTCTTTCAGATTGGCCGAGAGGATGGCGTGCGCGATCTGGACGAGCGCCAGTCCGATCGTGACCAACAGCGTCATGCGCCACGAAAGCAGCAGCAGGAAAGCCAACAGGATGATGGCGGCCGATGCGCTGACGATGGCCGACAGCATGATCTGGATCGCATCCGACGCCCGCCAGGATTCGTTGGAGATGATGTTAAGCAGCCGTCCGGGACTCTGGCGCAGGAAGAATGGATAGCCGACCCGCAAGAGCTGCTCCGACAACGCGCTGCGGATCGAATGGCTCGCCTTGCCATAGATGAAGGTCGTGAGCAGCGTGTTGGCGAAGGCGAAAACGTTCTTCAGGATGATCGAGCCGAGGATGGCGATCGAAATGACAACAAGCCGGTCGCGCTCGCTCAGGCCCGATCCGACATGCTGGAGGACCGCCGAGAAGCCACCCATTCCCGGCGCCTCCCCGTGCCCCATGATGATGCCCAGCAACGGGATGATCAGACCGATGCCGAAGCCTTCGAGGACGGCGCTGACCAGGCCGAGACCCACCACGGCCGGAAGCAGGCGCAGTTGCCGCTTTCCGAACGCCCGGAACAGCATCGGCAGGCTTGGCGGTAGCAACGGCATTATAGCGTTTCACCTCGCCTGGGCATTGGCTTGCTCGTCTTGCCGCAGCGGCTCGGCCTGCGGCTGTCTTGCCAGCAGAAGAACCGCGAATTTGGCCGCTCCGAGCAAATTCATGGCGACGATCGGCCAGTGCGGCAGATTGAGTTCACGATCAAAGACAGGCCCGCCCGCCAGTTCCCGCAATGCGCCTCTCGCCGCCCAGTAGAAATGACGAAGCAGCCAGGGCGCATGGAGAACATGTTTCAGGCAGAGCCCGCCATTGCCGAGACTGTAGTCGCGGTGAAGCTTTTCGATGGATCCGCGATCCCGCCGGCCGTGATGATGGAATATCGTCATATCCGGGACATACTCGACCGCGAAACCGAGCAACAGCGCTCGCACAAGGTAATCGGTATCCTCCGCCGCCCGCAATGGCGCGCCCGCGCCGAAGCGTTCATCGAAATCGCCGATACGGGCCGCGACATCGCGGTGCATCGTCATGTTGCAGCCCAGCACAAAACCGCCGGGATGAACATCCGGCGTCAGCCGTTCGCGCACACGCGACCGCTTGATCGTGAACGGCAGATCCCTGGGATCGCCAAGCTCGACTCGGCCTCCCCGGATGAGCCATTTTTCCCCGGACGCATAATGTCGCTCCAGATCGCGCAGGTAGTCGCAATCGACCGCGCAATCATCGTCGACGAAGACCAGCACGCGGCCGCGCGCGCGCCTCAGCCCGGCGTTGCGGGCAGCCGCCAATCCGGGGCGCGGCTCGCAAATGGCCGTGAAGGGAACATCCGACAGTTCGGCGATGCTGGCCAGGCGTTCGGCCGTGCGGTCGCTCGAACCGTTGTCGACGACCACGAGTTCAGCCGCGAAGCTGGCATAGGCGCGGCACGCGGCCTGCACCGACTTGATGCAGGCCTCGAGCACTGCGACACGGTTGCGCGTACAGATGATGAAGCTGACTTGCGGCGGCGAGCGTTCCGGGCGGGGAACGGCCGGAGCGACGCCAAGCGCCGTCGAACGATCGCGCTGCAGGGGCTGGTTGGCTTTGACGGTCATTCCTTTAACTCAACCGATAAGGTGCCAAAACCGCAGCAGCAGGAGCGGATTTGAAGAAGTATGCCAAGGCGTCTGCCTGCCTGCTGGCCGACAGCGAGGCAAGGCTGAGCCAGGGTGCCCAGGCGCCGGGCCGCAGTGCATATTGCTCGCGACGCCGGATGACGTTCCACTTCGCGGTCCGCGTCAGCAATTCGTGCGTCAGCGGGGGCTGCTTTTCGTCGGCGACGAGCTGGTAGAGAAAATAAAACAGGTTGAGCGCGCCAGCCTCGAAGCTTGGCCGCGTCGCGGCGGGCAGGGAGCAAATCTCCTCCTCCAGCTGGACGATGAAGTTGGCCGCACGGGTAACCGTATCGTGGCTGACGGCATTGCCGATGTCGCGCAAGTCCTGCGTTGCTTCCGCGAGGCCCTCGCGCTCCAGGTTCTCGGCGACGATCCGCAAATGCGTCCTGCGCATCTCGTTGATGTGCCGGCTGGTCACGCTTTCCTGATGGACGCGGTAGATGAGCAGGTTCTCGGGCATCATGGCCGCCGGGTAACGGCCGGCCAGCCGCCTGAAAAGATCGAAATCCTCGGCGTGCCTGTAAGTCTGGTCGTAGTGGAGGTCATCGTCGTCGATGACCTCCCTGTTGTAGACGACCGTCGGGTGCATGAAGATCGTGAAGAACTTTGCCAGTATGGGGATGCGGCCGAGCTGGAACACCGGATCGGGCTTGCCCCTGGCGATGCGGCCGCGGATCAACATATCGACGCCGGCGCCGCAGAAGCCGAGTTCGGGCCGCCGCTCAAACAGCGCCACCTGGCGCGACAAGCGCCAGGGATAGGCGACATCGTCGGCGTCCATCCGCGCGACCAATTCGCCCCGGGCGAGCGCCAGCCCTTCATTGAGCGTCGCGACGAGGCCACGGTTTTCGCGCGAAATGATCGAGATGCGGCTGTCGGCCTTCTGGTATCGCTCGAGGATCTCGAGGGAATTGTCGGTCGACCCGTCATCGATCGCGACGATCTCCAGGCGGCCGTAATCCTGCCGCAGGATGCTTCCCAGAGCGGCGGCGAGATAGGGCCCGGCATTGTAGACCGGCAGCAGCACGGATACGAGCGGCGCGGCGGTCATCGCGTCACATCCGTTCGCTGGATGTCGAGCGATTGGCGGCCATCGGGCGATCCGCCGGGCGCGATCGCGAGCCAGCCGGTATGGCCGGCCTGCGCGGAACGAGCGTGCGCGACATAGGGGAAGTGGTGCTTCAGGCTGTTGAGCGGCCTTTCGAAAACCACCCAGGAAATCCAGGCCACGACGATCGTGGCGGCACTCGCTACCACGAACCGCCCTGGCCCTTGCTCGGAGACATTGAGCGGAATCCAGGGCTGCGACTTGACGGCGAGCGACAGCAATATCGGATGATAGAGATAGACGCCGTAGCTGATACGGCCGAGGCCGAGCAGCGGCGGCAATTCGGCAAGCTTGCCGAGGCGGCCGCCAAGGCCGCGCGAACAGGCGGCGACAATGGCCATCAGCGGCACCAGGGGCAGGACTTGCCGCACCAGCCAATGGGCCCATTCCAGCGTCGGATCGGCAGGTGCCGGGACAAACCACTCGATCATCAGGAAAGCGGCCGCGAAGGCAGGCCAACCCAGCCGCATCCATTGCGGCAGGCCGGCGCCCCTGGACCGCCAGCAGGCAAGCAATGCGCCCGACGCCAGCGCATCCATGGATGCCGGCGGCAGCAGGTCGCGCGCCAGCGCCGGGGTGGCGGTGACCGGCCAGTAGAAGCGATAGGCCAGCGACAGCGCGATGACGCCGATACAGATCGTCTCGAAGCGCCTGCGTGGGGCGAGCAGGACGACCAGTGGCCAGGCAAGGTAGAACTGCTCCTCGATGCTCAGGCTCCAAAAATGGCACAGCACCCAGGGTGTCCAATCATTGCGCAGCGCATACCAGAAATTCGACAGATAAAGCGCGTGCCAAACCAGCGATCCCCTGGACTGGTCCAGGTCAACCAGCCAGACGAAACCCAGGACGGCAAAATAGGGCGGGAATATCCGCAGTGCCCGCCTGATGTAGAAGGATCGCAGCGCGGGGCCGGTTTCGAATTCGGCGGCCGAACGCGCTTCCAGGAGCAGGCGCGTGATCAGGAAGCCGCTCAGCACGAAGAACAGCCGCACGCCGATATGGCCCCAGAATGAAGATCCTCCCGCCGCGAAGAAATGGGAATACAACACCATCGTCACGGCGACGGCCCTGAGTGCATCCAGTTGGATGTCGCGGGCGTTTCTCATCGGCGGCTTCCGCCGGCGCGATGTCCGCGATGAAGCCGACTGCTGGTCGGCTCGAGCGGCAGGGTGCCGGCATCGCCGATCCCACGCTTTGCAACTCCGGCCCGGCCGGGCTCGAAATCGACGTAGGGACAACTCAAGTTGGCCAAGCTGGCGGTTCCTCCACGGCCTGTGTCCAGTCGCGAAAAGTCCCCCAGGAGATGGATCGGCTATGCCATTGTGCAGCGCAACACAAAAAATTTACCCAGCTGAAACACTTCGGTGAGTAGGCGCCAGATCATCGACAAAACGGCCAGATACCCACCTTTCGGCGACTTTTTCCAGAAATTCAGCCTTGCTTGCGCGCTGCAGCATAGTTGCCTTTTCATCGGTTGGTTGCACGGGCCCGACCGCCGTATTTCAGCGACGATGGCTCGCCTGCCTGTATGAAGTGGGCCGCGCCTTGGCTATGCGGCCCTATCCGTCACCCCGCCTCAAACCCCACCGTCTCCTCTAGCCCGAACGATCCGCTGTCCTGCCCCACCAAGCCGCCGGCGCTGCCTCACGACAGGCGGGCCGGTTCCCCGTATTCCTGTTCCGCCAGGCGAGTTTGCGCCGGGCGACAGGGAGGACGACCCAAGTGACATCGACGTCAATTGCCCGTCGCGAGGCGGCGTCGCTGCCCATCGCGGCCCTGATGGGCGCCATGGTGTCGATCCAGATTGGCGCCACCTTCGCCAAGGGCTTGTTCCCGCTGATCGGCGCGCAGGGCACGACGACGCTGCGGCTCGTCGTGGGCGCGCTGATGCTGATCGCGGTGCTGCGGCCCTGGCAAATGTGGCCCTCGCGCGCCACCATGCCGTGGTTGGTCGCCTATGGCGTGACGCTGTGTGCGCTCAACCTTCTGTTCTATGCCGCGCTCGCCACCATCCCGCTCGGCATCGCGGTAGCGCTCGAATTTTCCGGGCCGCTGCTGGTGGCTACGCTGGCGTCGCGGCGCGCCAGCGACTTTGCCTGGATCGCGCTTGCGGTGGCCGGCATCGTGCTGTTGTCGCCGTTCGTTCATTCACTCGCACCGCTCGACCCGACCGGGGTGATGCTGGCGCTGGCCGCGGGCGGATTCTGGGCCCTCTATATCGTGCTCGCCCAGAAGGCGGGTGCGGAGCTCGGCACCCGCACCACGGCCTACGGAATGGCGATCGCCGCCGTGCTTGTGCTGCCCTTCGGTGTGGCGCAAGCGGGAACCGCGTTGCTCGCGCCATCGATCCTGGTCAGTGCCTTGCTCGTCGGCCTGTTTTCCAGCGCATTGCCGTTCTTTCTGGAAATGGTGGCGCTGACTCGAATGCCGGCCCGCATCTATGGCACGCTGACCTGCCTGGAGCCGGGGCTGGGCGCGCTGGCCGGCTTCCTGTTCCTGCACGAGAGCCTGACCATGACGCAACTGGCCGGCATCGCGGCCGTCGTCGCCGCGGCTTTCGGTACTGCGCTGACATCGCAGCCGCCGGTGCCGTCGCCGGAGTAGGGGCGACGGACGTAGAGGCTCATGCCGCGAGTGCTTCTCCGGCGCCTCCCAACCGCCCTTCGAGAATTGCCCCCAGCCTTCGCGTTGGTCAGAACCTCAAGCCGAGATTGACCTTCGCACCCTGGTCGACCGTGCCGCCGCCGAACTGTCCGGTGTAGGAGAGCCCCAGCGTGGCATTGGCCGACATGTTCAGGTCGCGGCCGGCCTCGACCACTGCTGCGTCCCTGGCGACAGGCACGCCGGCGATGGTGAAGAGATCGCCGCCGGCGAAGGCGAAGCTTGAGGCCGGGGTGTCATCACCGAAGGCATGGCGCCAGCCGAGCATGCCGCGCGCCGTGGCCTTGATCTGGCCGAGGCCCAAATCGGTGGAAGCACGCAGGCCGAGCGTTGTGAAGGTTGCATCGGTGGTTGAGCCGGCACTGGTCAGCGCCGCCGCACCGCCGGTTTCGGTGAAGCCATCGGTGTGCACGCTGACATAGGCGAGGTTGGCGAAGGGTTCGACCTTGAAATGCCCGGCATCGGCCTTGTAGGCGAGTTCGCCGAACGCTTGCGCCGTGCCGGCATCGTAGTCGGCGGACAGCCCGTCAGTGAAACCATTGAAAGCGACGGCGCGTTTTGTCGAGAGGCTGTTCCAGCTGTAGGCCGCACCGGTGCGGAAGGCGATGGCGCCCCAATTGGTGCCGCCATAGAGACCGAGATGGTAGCTGTCGCTCTTGCCCGATGAATTGCGGTCATCGGCGTCGAAGGACGAATGGCTGTAGCCGCCTATCAGGCCGACGCGCCAGGTGCCGAGCTGGGTGTCGGCGCCGGCCAGCAAGCCGCCAGTCGAGCGGTCGAAGGCGGCGGCGTTGCCGTCGCTGTCGGTATTTCCCCAGGAGCCGAAAGCCTGGCCCCAGACGGCGAAACGGTCGGTGTCGGCGGCGACCATTTCCGGGCCGCCCTCGCCATAGGCCATGACGGGCAGGGCAGCAGTGCTGCCGGCATCGCCGAAGGCGGCGCTGATGCGGCTGGTGGCGGCGTCGCGGATGAAACGGCTGTCTTCCAGCAGCATGCCCTTGGCCGAGGCATGGATTTCGCCCGAGAGCTGGTCGAAGGCGTCCTGAACAGCCGCCTCCGAAGGCAGTTGCAGGATGGCGTCGTATACGGGATTTCCGCTGCCGAGGCTCTCAGTGCCGGCGCCGGCGGCGATCTGGTTGGGCGTCAGACCGACCGAGGCGAAGGACTTCTGGACAACATCGAGATAGACGTGATTGGCGTCGTAGCTATCGACCAGGCCGAGGAAAACCGTCCCGGTGTCGCCGGCGACCGTGTAAGTCCCGGTGACGCCGCTATCGGCTTGCAACACGGTATAGTGCGTGCCTGCCACATAAGGCGCGCCGTCGAGTTTGACCACGTCGATCAGCGCGCCGCTGTCGATCGTTGCCGCACCCGTCGCATGGAGAAAATCGGAAGTGCCGGTCGAGGTCAGTTCGACCGCATAGATCGAGCCCGCCGCCTGGTCGACATTGCCCGCGACATTGAGCGTGCCGATCGAATTGCCCGGTGCGATGATGCCGCCCGACTGTGCCACGATGCCGCCCACCGTGCCGTTGCCGCCCAGCATGCCGCCGGTGATGGTCACAAGCGAACTCGCCAGCGATCCGTTCACGGCCAGCCGTCCGCCGCTCACATTGGTGGCGCCGGTGAAGCCGCTCGAATTGCCTGTCAGGTTGGTATTGCCGGCGATCTGGTTGATCGTCCCCAGCCCGCTGATGCCGGCATCGAACGCATAATTTGTATTGGTATGGTTGAAATTGAGCGCACCGGTGCCGAGGCCGAACTGGAACGTGGCCGAGCCGAGGACACCGGCGCCCGTCGCCGCGGCGCCTGCCGCGCCGCCGATGTTGAGATTGCCGGTCGAGCCGGCCTGGCTGGCGATCACGGTAGCGAAGTCCACCAGAGCAGTACCGTCGTTTGAGAGCGTCACCGAAGCCGTGCCGTTCAATCCGATCACCAGGTCGCCGTGCATTTCCCACAGCGAATCTTTGCCGTCGACCGTTGCCTGGGCCGTGGCAGCGGCACCGAGCGCCAGATAAGCGAGGCCGCCGGAGGCCACGCCGCCATTGGTTACGGCAAGCGTGCCGCTTCCGAGACCACCGAGGTACAGGCCGTTCTTGTTGGTCCACTTCGAGTCCATGCCGTCGACTGTAACGGCACCTGTGGCTGTTGCTTCCTGGCCGACACCAACGGTATCGGCATCTGCTGAACCGCCATTGGAGATTGCAAGCGTCGCGTGACCGGCCAAGCCTACGGTAAGATCGTCATCCGTGCTCCAGGAAGATCCCGCCCCATCCACAGTCACGGTCGCCGTTGCGGTATCGAAATCGCCGAGGATCGCGGCTTGGTTGGTGAGCTTGCCGCCGTTCACGACGTTCAGTGCACCGGTGCCCTGATAGCCGACGAAAAGGTCGGCACTGCTGACCACACCGCCGTTCGAAACCGTCAGCGTGCCTGTGCCAAAGCCTCCGACATAGAGGTCCCCGCTGTTCGTCCACTTCGATCCCACGCCGTCAACCGCCGCCATGCCGGTCGAACCGGCAACGTAGCCGATATAGCCCCAGCCATTGCTCACCGTGCCGCTGTTCGAGATCGTCAGAGTACCCGTGCTGAAACCGCCTACGAACAGGTCCGAGCTGTTGTTCCAGGCCGAACCCCCGCCGTCGACCGTCACCGTGCCGATCGAGCCCGAGAATGCGCCCACATATCCTGTGATATCGCTGACCTTGCCGCCGTTCGAGATATTCAGCATGCCGGTACCCTGATCGCCGACGAACAGATTGGAGCTGTTGGTCCAGGTCGATCCCCCGCCGTCGACCGTCACCGTTCCGGCAGAACCCGAATCGAAACCAACGAAGCCCAGGCCACTGCTGACCGCGCCGCCGTTAAGGATGTTCAGCTCGCCGGTGCCGGCGAAACCGACGAGAAGGGCTACGCTGGCCCAGGTCGAGCCGCCGTCGACGAACACCATGCCGGTCGAGCCCGCCGATTTGCCAACATAGGCCGCATCATTGCTGACCGCGCCGCCGTTAGTGATCGCCAGATTGCCGTTGCCGGCATCGCCGACAGTGAGATCTCCACTATTGGTCCACGTGGAGCCGCCGTCGACGAACGCCATGCCGGTCGAACCCGCCGATTTGCCGACAGTGGCCGAGCCATTGCTGACCGCGCCGCCCTTGGTGATCAGCAGGTTGCCTGTGCCGTCATGGCCGACAGTCAGCGACCCGCTGTTGGTCCAGGTGGAGCCGCCGCCGTCAATCAAGACGGTGCCGGTCGAATCAATGCCTTTGCCGATGTAGCCATCGGTGCTGTTGACTGTGCCGCCGTTGACAACGTTGAGGGCGCCGGTGCCGAAACGTGCCACCGTCAAGGTTGCGCTGTTGGTCCAGGTCGAATCCTTGCCGTCCACGTTTAGGACAGCAAAGGCATCGTCACTGTCCCCCAGGATACCACCGACATCGCTGATCAAGCCGCCATTGAGGATGGTGACCATCCCCTTGCCTTCCGCCCCAACGTAGAAATCGTCGGAGTGCAGCCATGCCGATCCCGCGCCATCGACAGTCACGGTACCAGTCGACCCTGCGAATCTGCCAACGGAGCCTTGCGAATCACTGACGGTCCCGCCGTTGATGATTGTCAGACTGCCGTCGCCATCATGGCCGACATAGAGCGCTCCATTGTTTGTCCAGGTCGCATCATCGACCGTCGCCGTGCCGGTCGAGCCCACCGATTTGCCAACATAGGCCGTATCATTGCTGACGGCGCCGCCCTTGGTGATCGCCAGAGTGCCAGTCCCGTTATCACCGACAGTGAGATCCCCGCTGCTTGTCCAGGTCGAGCCCGCATCGGTGACAGTAGCTATACCAATGGAACCCTCCCGCCGACCGAGATAGGCACCGGTACCGAAGTAGCCAACGGCGTTACTGACGGCACCGCCATTCGAGACTGTCAACTCGCCATGGCCCCAGTCGCCGACAGTCAATCCCCCGCTGTTGGTCCAGGTCGAGCCCGTGCCGTCGACAGTCGCGGTGCCGAGCGAATCGTAGTAGTCGCCTAAGAAGCCGTTGACATTGTTGACCGAACCGCCGTTGGAAATCGTCAGCGTGCCGACACCCTGATAGGAAACATAGAAATCGTCGATACTGTTCCACGAAGACCCCGCACCATCTACGGTCGCTGTGCCAGTCGACCCTACGAAGGTGCCCAAATAGCCTTGACTGTCACTGAGCGTGCCACCGTTCAAAATCGCCAGCGAACCGACATCGCCGGCATTCCTGCCCACGAAAACCACAAGCCCATTGGCGTTGGCGCCGCTTATCACCGTCGGATTCGGCGTGAGCGTGTTGAGGTTGGCGTAGTCGGTGGCGCCAGGCACCGCAACCGGGGTCCAGTTGCCGGGGTCGAACCAGTCGGTCGAAATCGCACCGGTCCAGGTCACGTCGGCGGCCGAGGCCGGCAGGGTCGTCGCCACGATGCCGGCGGCGCCAAGCATCAGCGCGAGCGAACTGACGCTGGCCATGTGGCGATGATCGCGCAACGGGTTGACGTATTTCGTCGGCACGGTCCAAGCCAGCGTCGCCTTGCGGCCTCCAAATGTGTTCTGCGGCATCCAAACCCCTGACATGATAGTCGTTTCACCCTGAGGCTGACATGTCATTGGAGCCCGGCTGTTGTCTTGGGCAGGACCGCAATGGAATTGGACTGGAGCGAAGTGCCGTGCTTTTTCCGCGCACTGTGGCAGTTTGGCGCCATCGATCGCCGCGGGATCTCGGCTTTTGACGGAGAGGGATTCGGAAATCGCGTCGTGTTTCCGGTATCCGGATTCTACCTGGCGCTCGTTGGCGTGTAGCCGAAGCGGCGGCGAAAGCAGCGGTTGAAATACGACACATCGCTGAAGCCACTGATCATGGCGATTTCGCTGACGCGCATCTCGCTATTCTGTCTCTGCGAAAGCAGCTTATGAGCGCGCTGCAGGCGAAGTTCGAGAATGCGCTCGGAAAAGCTGATGCCGGTCTCCTGCAGGAGATCTTGAACATAGCGCGCCGACAGGCCGAGTTCTTGCGCGACGCCCTGCGCCGAGATGCCGGGGTTGGAAAAATTCTCGGCAATCTTCGCCAGCACCGCCTGCAGCCTGGCTGCTGGCAACCCGCGCAAGCCCGCCAATTCGGCAGGCTCGCCTTTGGCGCCTGTCACCAGGCCGATCAGATCGACGATTGTCTGCGTCGCGTGCGCTATCAGATCGGGCGAGACGAGAGGGCGGCCGGTTTCAAGAAGTTGGCAATAACGCTTGAGAAAATCGAGAGCTTCGTTCTCGGCGCCGATCTTCAACGCCAGCCTGTCGTCGATCTGCGGGAAGGCCTGGGTGAGGACTGCACGGGGGACCACCACGTTTGTCCATACATTGCTGTCGGAACCGTGCATTTTCAGCGCTTCCGATGCCGTGACCAGGACCGCTTCGCCCTGTCCGACACCATAGTCGCGGCCGACCTGTGCGCCGGTCAACAGCGTGTCGGATTTGTTGATCAGCAGGAGATAACCATCGTTGCCGTCATCGGCGATATTGCTTGCCTTCCTCGTTGCATGCTTGATCGTTCCGGACATCTGACCAAGAACCAGTGATCCGACAGCCGTGGCTTCGATCGCGGCTTCGAAAGGCAGGTTGTCCGACATGCCGTATTCGACCGACCATATCTCCGCGAGGTGGATGTCTTGCCAGAGGGAAAATCGGTCGCGATCACTGAGATGCGAGGGCAATTGAGCCGATGAAAACACCGTCTTTTGTGGCAATTGTGTACCCGATATATTTGCGCTCGCTAATATAGCGAGCGCGATGCTTTCCATTTCAAGAATAACCAGCGACAATAGCCGCCTGATATCAACCGATCGAATTTATATCCTTAATCGAGTTCAACCACGCGTGGCGTCACCCGAAAGTGTGACTTCGCGAAATCCTCCGATGCGAGATCGGGGCGTGCAGGAGGCATGATGGAGAGGCTGAGCAGCGACGTCCTTTCCTCGATAATCGGCGATATCTACGATTGCGTCTTGAACCCCGACGGCTGGGCCGGGGTAATGACGCGGATCACAGAGGCGGTCGACGCGGCCTACACCACCATCGCGCTTGCCAGCACTGCCGGCAATCGTGGCCGCTTCGCGGCTCAATCGGCCTGGGATCCCGTGCAAATGCGCGTGCTCCAGGAGGATTATGATTTTGACGCAATTCCCGGACTGAAGGCCGCGATCGTCGGCGACATCGACACGCCTGTTGCGACGTTGTCGTATATGAGCGAAGCCGAACTCCAGCAGACGCCATTTTTCCAGAATTGGGCCAAACCGCAGGGATTGCGCGAGGCCTGCATCACCAAATTCGTTCATACGCCGGACCGGATCGGGCTCATGGGTTGCACCACGCGGGCCAGCAGGGAGATCATCTCAATCGAAGAACAGCGTTTCCTGGCATTGCTCTCGCCGCATCTGCGCCGCGCTTCGATGATTGGAGACCTGCTCGATCAGGCCCGCGTTACCGCCAGCCTTTATCGCCAAGCGCTCGACCATCTCGCCGTGCCTGTCGTTCTTACCGGCGCCAACGGAGCGATCCTTGATGCCAACGGGGCGGCCGATCGAATGTTTTCGGCGCAAGGCCCCATTCTTTCCAGGAACGGCCTGCTCCAGGCACAGAATCCGGTGACAGGCCGCGCCCTGCTGGAGGCAATCGCCAGTGCCGCGAGCGAGGACGCTTCGCTCGGCTCCCGCGGCATAGGCCTGCCCATTTCGGCCCCCGGTCAGCCGCCGGCCGTCGCCTACGTGTTGCCACTGACCGAGGGAACCGCGCGCGCGGCCTTCCGGCCGGCATGTGCCGCTGTCTTCGTTTCGACCACGACGTCTTCTTCCCCACTTCCGGAAGCCGTTCTCACCGCGCTGTTCGACCTCACGCCCGCGGAGGCGCGGGTTCTGCTGCGCATCGGCAGCGGATTGTCCGCGTCGAAGAGCGCGCTGGCGCTCGGCATCGGCGAAAACACCTTGAAGACCCACCTCAACCGAATCTTCGCCAAAACCAGCACGAGACGCCAAGCCGATCTCGTCAAGCTCGTTTCGGACATAGGCACGCCGCTTGCACCTCAGTGATGGCGCCGAATATCGGGGCCAGTTAGCCAAATGCTGCGATCCGGACAGGAGACCGGATAGAGCTGGTCGCGCTCGAACGCCACCCATACCCGCCGAAGAGGTAAAGCCACCCGCCGATCTGCCCGAAGTTGCACAATGCTGTGCCTCTGCCTGCCGGCCAATCATTTTGCCAACCCTCACCGCCGCCAGGGCGGTTCCGGGGCGAAGCGCTTGCCGATCCAGTCGGCAAAGGCGCGGGTCTTGGCGGCTTGTCCCTTGGCTGAGGGCGTGACGACATAGATCGCGCCTTCGTCGGCCAGCGTCCAGTCCTCCAGGATTGGCACCAGCCGTCCGTCGGCGAGCTCGCGGCCGACCAGCCAGTCCGTGCTCATCATCAGGCCGACGCCTTGCACGGCGGCATCGACCAACACCTCGGCGTCATCGGTGACCAACGGCCCGGATACCTCGACGCGTACGCTCCGGCCCTCGTGGTTGGTCATCTCCCAGGCTGGAAAGGTCTGAAAACCGCTGAAGCCCAGGCAGGAATGTTCGAGCAACGCCTGCGGGGTCTCAGGCTTGCCCCTTCGGGCGAGATAGGAGGGGGCGGCGCAGAGCAGTCGCCGCCGCGTCGCCACCTTGCGGGCCACCAGGCGCGAATCCTCCAGCGCGCCGAGCCGCACGGCAACGTCGAAATTCTCGGCGACCAGATCGGCGAAGCGGTTGGAGAATTCGGCCTCGATGCGGACATCGGGAAATTCGGCAAGGAATTGCGGCAGCAGCGGCCCGATCCACATGCGTCCGAACGTGCCGGGCAGCGCCAGCCTCAGCAGGCCGCGCGGGCCGCCGCGGGCATACGCCGACGCGGCAGCCTCGGCCTCGTCCACGGAGGCGAGGATGGCGCGCACCCGCACCATGAATTCGGCACCCGCCTCGGTCAGCGACACGCTGCGCGTCGTGCGATGGAGCAACCTGACGCCCAGCCGCTCCTCCAGCGATTGCAGGCGCCGCGACAGGATGGTCGCGTCGCGCCCGACACGCGCCGCCGCCCTGGTGAAGGAACGCGCCTCGGCGATGGCCGCGAAAGCCGCCATTTCGGCAAGGGTCAGTGGTTCGCGAGATTGCTGCATGACTTACAGTACTCAAATGTAAAAAGCAGGGATTATCCAGAAATACCGCAGCAGCTAGATGCACTCAAGCCATCAATCGTCCCACAGGAGTGAAACCATGAAAGCCATCGAGCTGAGCCATCCCAGGCTGGACGCCTTCCGCGCCGCCACCATTGCCACCCCCGAACCGCAGCGCGGCGAGGTGCTGATCCGCCAGCGTGCGGCGAGCCTCAATTTCGTCGATGTCGCGGTGGCGAGCGGCAATTATCCCGGACCGAGCTTTCCGCTCATCCCGGTCGCCGACGGCGCCGGCGAGATCGTTGCGCTGGGCGAGGGGGTTACGGGATTCGCCGCCGGCGATCGCGTCGTCGCCCATGCCAAGCCCCACTGGATCGGTGGCCGGCCGCGGCCTTACGAGATGAGGCAGATGCGTGGCATCTCGCTGCCGGGTTCGCTGGCCGAATATGTCGCGCTGCCGGTCAATTCGGG
>NZ_JAMYMV010000057.1:0-39027 GCF_040318715.1 Mesorhizobium sp. M1050
CCGCTCAGCCACAAACGACTCAAGGCACGATGGGCCGATCAAAACCTGCTTAGCCTCTTTACTCATATGCGATAGCCCTGCCCCTTGAGGGGAGGGTGGCCCGGAGGGCCGGGTGGGGCCGGCGGTGACGCGCTCCAACTTCTTCTGTCGAAGGTCGAGGCAGTTCAGTGAAAAGTTGAGGCAGCTGAGGCGACCCCTCCCGCATCGCTTTGCGAGGCACCCTCCTCTCAAGGGGAGGGTTAGCCGCCGACCTTTTCGCCAAAGCTCGAAAAAAACTGTCCGGCGAGTTTCTTCGAGGTCGATTCGATCAGCCGGCTGCCGAGCTGGGCGATCTTGCCGCCGACATCGGCCTTGGCGGCGTATTTCAACACCGTGGTATCGGGCCCATCTGATGCCAACGTCACGTCCGCACCACCCTTGGCGAAACCGGCAATGCCACCCTTGCCTTCACCCTGGATGGTGTAGGAGTGCGGCGGCTTCAGGTTCTTCAACGTCACTTCGCCGTTGAACGTCGCCTTGATCGGTCCGATCTTCACCACCACGGTCGCCGCCATTTCGGTCGGCGATTTCATCTCCAGGCTCTGGCAGCCGGGAATGGTCGCCTTCAGGACCTCGGGATCGTTCAGCGCTTCCCACACTTTTTGCAGGGAAGCGGCAATGCGCTCCTCGCCTTCGATCACCAAAGCCATGAAAACCTCCCGGACAAGACTGAATGAAGCCCTAACGCACGGCTGGCTGCCTGTCTATCACACCAAAGTCCGGTTGCGACCGCACGCCCTCTTGCCTGCTCTCGCGCGTTGCCATATCGATTTGTCTTACAAATACGGAGACCACCAATGGCAGGCGCCCCCACCCACAAGAAAAAATTTCGCTCGCAGGAGTGGTTCGACAATCCCGACAACCCGGGCATGACGGCGCTCTATCTCGAGCGGTACCTGAATTACGGCCTGACGCGCGCCGAACTGATGTCGGGCAAGCCACTGATCGGCATCGCCCAGACCGGCTCCGATCTTTCGCCCTGCAACCGGCACCATATCGAACTCGCCAAGCGCGTGCGAGAAGGCATCGTCTCGATGGGCGGCATCCCTTTCGAATTTCCCTGCCACCCGATCCAGGAGACCGGCAAGCGCCCGACCGCCGCTCTTGACCGCAACCTTGCCTATCTTGGCCTGGTCGAAGTGCTTTACGGCTACCCGCTCGATGGCGTCGTGCTCACCATCGGTTGCGACAAGACGACGCCGGCCCTGCTGATGGCGGCGGCCACCGTCAACATCCCGGCGATTGCGCTGTCGGTCGGCCCGATGCTCAATGGCTGGCACAAGGGCAAGCGCACCGGTTCGGGCACCATCGTCTGGGAATCACGCCAGCGCCTGTCGGCTGGCGAGATCGGCTATGACGAGTTCATGGATATCGTCGCCTCCTCGGCGCCGTCCACCGGCTATTGCAACACCATGGGCACCGCCACGACGATGAACTCGCTGGCCGAGGCGCTCGGCATGCAGTTGCCTGGTTCGGCCGCCATTCCCGCGCCGTACCGCGAGCGCGGCCAGATTTCCTATGAGACGGGAAAGCGCATTGTCGAGATGGTGCACGAGGATTTGAAGCCGTCGGATATCATGACGCGCAAGGCCTTTGAGAACGCCATCGTCGTCAACTCGGCTATTGGCGGCTCGACCAATGCACCGATCCATCTCAACGCCATCGCCCGCCATCTCGGCGTGCCGCTCGACAATGACGACTGGCAGAAGGTCGGGCTCAAGATCCCGCTCATCGTCAATCTGCAGCCGACAGGCGAATATCTCGGCGAGGATTATCACCACGCGGGCGGCGTGCCCGCCGTCGTGGCCGAATTGATGAAGGGCGGATTGCTGCCTTTCCCCGAAGCCATCACCGTCAACGGCAAATCGATCGGCGACAACTGCAAGGGGGTCGTCAACGAGAACATCGAGGTCATCCGCACCGTGGCCGAGCCGTTGAAAGCCAATGCCGGCTTCATCAACCTGCGGGGCAATCTGTTCGATTCGGCGATCATGAAGACCAGCGGCATCTCGCCGGAGTTCCGCGAACGCTATTTGTCCAACCCCAGGGACCCCGAGGCTTTCGAAGGCAACGCCATGGTTTTCGACGGGCCGGAAGACTACCACGCCCGCATCGACGATCCGGCGCAAGGCATCGACGAACACACCATCCTGTTCATGCGCGGCGCTGGCCCGGTCGGCTATCCCGGCGGTGCCGAGGTCGTCAACATGCAGCCGCCAGCCTACCTCATCAAGAAGGGCATCCACGCGCTCGCCTGTATCGGTGACGGTCGCCAGTCGGGCACGTCAGGTTCGCCGTCGATCCTCAACGCCTCGCCGGAAGCGGCGATCGGCGGCGGGCTGGCGCTGTTGAAGACGGGCGACCGTGTCCGCATCGACCTGCGCAAGGGCACGGCCGATATCCTCGTCACCGATGACGAGATCACCCGCCGCCGCGCCGAACTGCAGAACGATGGCGGCTATCACTATCCCAAGCACCAGACGCCCTGGCAGGAGATCCAGCGTGGCATGGTCGCGCAGTTCTCAGAGGGAATGGTGCTGGAGCCAGCGGTGAAATACCAGGATGTCGCGCATACCAGCGGTGTTCCCAGGGACAATCACTGATATTCCAGGATAATCGCTGATTATCCTCAGATAATCACTGATTATTCCAGGCGACGATTGCTGATACTCGATCATTGACAGGCGGCCTGAACTATCAGGCTGCCTCTCGGGTTCCGTTCGGCGTGTCCCGGTCGAGGGTCGAGAACCATCCGTCAACAATCGCTATCGCCATACCGCAATTGTCCCGGCTCATCGATCTGCTGGCGCCCCCGGCAGGGGAGAGACACGTATAAGGAAGGATCCAAGGCCACGGCCTTTGTATTCCGCTTGCGAACCTCCTAATTGCGTTGAAACGGATTGGAACTCATGGCGGGACGGCGCTCTTCTCTAGGCTTTCTCGGAATGTTCGGCCGCTCAAGCGATTTGAGACAGCTCGACGTCGCTTTGCGGGCCGCCGACCTTCACCCAGCCCTTGTGCCGGAGGGCGTAAAACTCACCATCGTCAATCTGATGAAGGATCACTGGTCCGACGAGCCGCCCACCAAGGCCTATGCGGAAGTGGCGCAATTGTTCAGCTATTGCGTTGCTGGGCCAGAAACCTTCGAAAGCTCCCACGGCCTGCCGCGACGGCAGGACGTGGAGCGCCGGGTCGAGGCCGCGGTGCAGGCCGGCGACAGTTTCGATGCGCAAATCGTATTGATGACCCTGCACGCCAAGCTGATCAGCGCCGAGGTCGTCGAGCGCTATGGGCTGGGCACCGAATAGCTGTTCCGGGAGCGTTGTTTACCCGCCCATCCTGCCGCGCGGCAATTTGATCATTTCGCCAAAGCGGGCGCGCAGCCGGTCGTCGATCGGCTTCGGCACATGGCGCGGAAAGCGCTCGGCAAGCACCCGCTTCTTCTCGATGATCGCCCGCTGCAAGATGTCGGGCCGGCCCTTCTCGTTCCATTCCTTGGGAGAAAAGCGGTCGCCGACGGCGGGGTAAAAATACTCCGTCTGCATCAGCCGCAGCGTCTGCTCATTGCCGAGATAGTGGCCCGGACCCTTCAGGCAGACATCGGCAATGGTATCGATCGACAGCGCTTCGTCGCTCACCTCGATGCCCCGTACGCAGCGCAGGCAGTGGCCGAGCATGTCGTTGTCGATGATCAGGCTTTCCAGGCAAAAGCCGAGCAGGGAGGCATGCATGCCGGCCGATTCATAGACGAGATTGAGCCCGGCGAGACCGGCCATCACGTCGGTGATGCCCTTTTCGTAGCCGGACTGGATATCGGGCAGTTTCGAATCCGTCATGCCGGCGGCTGAACCGCCAGGCAAGTCGTAGAATTGCGCCATTTGTGCGCAGGCCGCGGTCAGCACTGCCTGCTCGGCCGAACCGCCGGACATTGCGCCGGTGCGCAGATCCGAAACGAACGGCCAGGTGCCGAAGATCGCCGGATGGCCCGGCTTGATGGCGTTGACATAGACAAGACCGGCCAGCACTTCGGCCACCGCTTGCACCACCGCACCGGCAATCGCCGCCGGTGCCGTAGCGCCGGCCTGCCCGGCCGACAGCAGGAGAATCGGGATGCCGCCCTCGACGCAAGCCTCGAGCACGCCGCAGGCGTCCTCGGCGAACTTCATCGGCGGCACCACGAAGCAGTTCGAGTTCGACACGAACGGCCGGGCGCGGAAGTTCTCCTCGCCTCCGGCAATGGCATAGAGCATTTCGAGCGCCGGCTGCACATTCTCGCGCACCGTAAACGAGGTGCCGACATGCTTGGACGTACCCATCACGCAGGCATAGAGCGTGTTGAAATCCATTTCGAGCGGATCGGGAATATCGCGCGGCACCATCGGCCGCTGGAAGAAGTGGATATTGTCGAGACCTTCGACGAGGCGGGCGGCGTCATAGATGTCCTGCAGCAGCGACTCGCGATATTCGCGCTTCTCGACATCGACCAGATGCACTGCGGCTCCGGCCGTGCCGTAATGCACGCGCTTACCCTTGATCAGCATGTCGTGCTTGGGGTCCTGGCCGTGCAGCGTGAAATGCCGTGCCGCTTTCTTGATCGTGTCGAGCACGAGCGCTCGTGGAAAGCGGATGCGCCCATCGTCGCCATAGGTGGCGCCGGCCTCTGTCAAGGCTTCGATGCAAGAGGGGATGGCATTGGCAAAGCCAACCGTCTCCAGGAGCGTCAGCACCGCTTCGTGGATGCGTTCCTGGTCGTTCTGTGCCAGTGGTCCGTAACTGCCGCCTTCGAGGCCGGCGCGCACCGGCTTGATGTCGTCGGCCAAGGGTGCTGCCCGCATGGCGCGGCGCGCTTCGCGCCCGCCGGAGCGACGCGAACGCTGGTCCGCCGCCGCTTCCTGCTTTTCAAGAACTGACATGGAGACACTCCACCTTTCCGAGAAGCAGGGCGCGGCGGTTGGTCCACCATCGGCTGCTTCTTCCCCTTTGTGCTCCGACTATGCCGCCGGCATTGGCCCAGACTATGAGCCAGCGGGTCCGGTCGCATATGCCAGAACACTAAAAGACCGGAGCCACGCCTGCGCGGCTCCGGTCCAAAGGGGTGGGCGATGGATCAGGCGGCCGCCGGCCTGCGTCCGGCGGCGGTGGCCAGTTCACGGATGCCTGGCTCAATGTGCTGCAGCGCGATCGACGAGATGCCCAGCCGCATGAAACGCGAAGGCTTCTCGGTCCGATCGAAGAAACGGTCGCCCGGCTCGATGATGACGCTGCGCGAGGCTGCTGCCTCGGCCAGTCCGCGTGAATCGGTGCCGCGCGGTCCCTCGAGCCAAAGCGACGTACCACCGGCCGAATCAGTCGAGCGCCACTCCGGCAGAAAGGCGGAAATCGCATGGACCAGCCGCTTGCGCCGCTCGTCGAAGGCCGACGACAGCCGTCGTACCAGCGCCTCATGATGGCCGAGCGACAGGAAGAGTGCTACGGCGCGCTGATTGTTGGCCGGCGGATGACGCAGCATGAAGCGGCGCAGTGCCCTGAGCTCGGAGATCAGTCCGGCAGACGCCACGATGTAGCCAAGCCGCAGGCCGGGAGCCAGCGTCTTCGACATCGAGCCGACATAGACGACACGGCCGGAACGATCGAGGCTTTTCAGCGCCTGCTGCGGTGCTTCGTCGAGAAGCTGGCTGTCATAGCCGTCCTCGATGATGATCTGGTTGTAGCGGTTGGCTCGCGCCAGAAGATCCTGCCGCCGTTCCGCCGAAAGCGGTACCATCGTCGGGCAATGGTGGCTGGGCGTGACGAAGACGAACCCGGAATCGTTGGGAATAGAAGCGGTTACGATGCCGGACTGGTCGACCGGCACCGGCTGTATGTCGGCGCCTGCAAGGCGGAAGATCGAGCGTGCATCGGGGTAGCCGGGATCCTCCATCGCCACCTTGGAGCCCTTGGACATCAGCAGCGTCGCCAGCATGTAAAGCGCGTTCTGGGCGCCCAGCGTGACGATGATCTCGTCGGGATTGGCGAAGATGCCGCGTCGCGGCAACAGCCGCGCCTGGATCTGCTCAATCAGCAGCGGATCGTCGCGGTCGACCATGTCGGACGCCCAGTTGCGGATTTCGAGCACGGCAAGCGCCATGCGGTTGCACTCGCGCCACTCGGCGGTCGGGAACAGCGCCGGGTCGAACTGGCCGTAGACGAAGGGGTAGGACGACTTGATCCAGTTCTCGTGCTTGGCCGGCGGCGGCATGTCGCTGGCGGCGATCTTGCGGCGTGCCTTCCAGTCGATTTCGTTGGCCTGGTCGGGCGCCTTCTGGTGCGGCTTGGCAGGCGTTGCCAGCACATCGGGATTGACGAAATGGCCACGCCGCTCGCGTGCCACCAGGAAGCCCTGGTCGACGAGCTGCTGGAACGCCAGCACGACGGTTCCGCGCGCAACGCCGAGCTTTTCAGCCAGGATCCGGCACGAAGGAAGCGGCATCGAAGCGGCAATCTGGCGGTCGAGAATGGCGGCCACGATGGCTTGGCGGATCTGCGCCTGCAGGGTCTGGCCCGATTCCGCCGAAATCCGGAACAGGCCGGACCATATGGCCGTGTCGTTACGCTGTGGCATGGGAGGTGTTCCTCGATGGCCAGTCTTTTTCGCTTGGCTGGACCAGCCGAACGTAACCGTGGCACAAGGGGTTGCGCCAATCAATTTTTCTGATCGTTGGGATTTATGCCAGTGATCCTTCACGCCATTTTGATGCTGCGCTGCGGCATCGCGGGGTGACGCGGCGCCTCGTCCCGGCGATGACTTCGTGCGTCATCGCTGCGCATTGAAATGGCTCGAATTAGGTTCGATAGATTGTCGCGACGACACGCGCCGGAAACATCCGGTTCGTAATGATGGCTCGAGGTTTCGGAGTTCGGCAGTGGATCAATCGTCCTTCCAAAAACAGCTCGCTGCCTTGCGCGATCATCGCGCGGCGGCGCCCGCCAGCATGCGCCAGGCCTTCGCCGCTGATCCCAAGCGTTTCGAGACATTCTCCGCCACCGACGGCGACCTTCTGCTCGACTGGTCGAAATGCGCCGTCGACGGGCTCACCATGGACTTGCTGGAACGGCTCGCCAAGGCGGCCAATCTCGAAGGTCGTCGCGCCGCCATGTTCGCCGGCAAGAAGATCAACCTCACTGAGGATCGCGCCGTGCTGCATACGGCGTTGCGCAACCTGACCGGCAAGGGCGTCACCGTCGATGGCCAGGACGTCAAGGCGGACGTCATAGCCGTGCTCGACGCGATGGGCGCCTTTGCCGACGCCGTGCGGTCGGGCAAGGCGGCTGGCGCCACGGGCAAGAAGATCACCGACATCGTCAACATCGGCATCGGTGGTTCCGATCTCGGTCCGGCCATGGCGACGCTGGCACTGGCGCCCTATCATGACGGGCCGCGCGCGCATTACGTCTCCAACATCGACGGCGCCCATATCCACGACACGCTGAAGGGCCTGTCGGCCGAAACCACGCTGTTCATCATCGCCTCCAAGACCTTCACCACCGTCGAGACGATGACGAATGCGCAGACGGCGCGCAAATGGGTGCAGGAAGCGCTCGGCAAGGAAGCGGTGGGCAAGCATTTCGCCGCCGTCTCGACCGCGCTCGACCTGGTGGCCAAGTTCGGCATCGCGCCGGATCGCGTCTTCGGCTTCTGGGACTGGGTCGGCGGCCGCTATTCGCTCTGGGGCGCGATCGGCCTGCCGGTGATGATCGCTGTCGGCCCGCGGAATTTCCGCGCGTTCCTCGATGGCGCGCACGAGATGGACGAGCATTTCCGCACCGCGCCCGTGCTGGAGAACCTGCCGACGTTGCTGGGACTGGTCGGCTGGTGGCATCGCGTGATCTGCGGGTATCCGGCGCGCGCCGTCATCCCTTATGACCAGCGCCTATCCAGGCTACCGGCCTATCTGCAGCAGCTCGATATGGAATCCAACGGCAAGAGCGTCACCCTCGAAGGCACCGACGTAACGACGCCGACCGGACCACTGGTCTGGGGCGAGCCCGGCACCAACGGCCAGCATGCCTTCTTCCAACTGCTGCACCAGGGCACCGATTTCATCCCGGTCGAGTTCCTTGCCGCGGCCGTCGGCCACGAGCCCGATCTAAAGCATCAGCACGATTTGCTGCTCGCCAACTGCCTGGCGCAGTCGGAAGCGCTGATGAAGGGCCGCACGCTGGACGAGGCCCGTGCCCAGATGCTGGCCAAGGGCATGAAGCCGGCCGAGGTCGACAAAATCGCCCCGCACCGCGTCTTCTCCGGAAACCGGCCCTCCGTGACCATCCTCTACCGCAAACTCGATCCGCGCACCTTCGGCCAGCTGATCGCGCTCTACGAGCACCGCGTCTTCGTCGAGGGCACGCTGTTCAACATCAACTCCTTCGACCAGTGGGGCGTCGAACTCGGCAAGGAACTGGCCACCGGCCTTTTGCCTGTCGTGGAGGGCAAGGAAAGTGCCGCCAAGCGGGATGCATCGACCGCTGGTCTCGTGGGTTTCATCCACCAATTGCGTGGATCGGAGTGAAAAGCTTGGCAGACATCAAGGGTATATTGTTCGACAAGGATGGAACGCTTGTCGACTTCAACGCGACCTGGCTTGGAGTTGCCGACTTCATGGCCATGGATGCGTCCGAAGGCGATCGCTGGAAGGCCGACAGGCTGCTGGCGGCCGCAGGCTTCGATTTCACCAACAAGCGCTTCAAGCCGGACTCCATCTTTGCCTCCGGCACCAATCTCGACGTCGTCGAATTGTGGTTCCCGCGGCTGTCCAACGAGGACCAGATGCTTGCCGTTGCTCGCTTCAACGAGATCACCTCGGTGCAGGGCTCGGCGATGGCGGTGGCGTTGCCGGGCATCGTCGACACGCTGACGGCCTTGCACAGAAAATCCTACCGGCTTGGCGTCGCCACCAACGATTCGACCAGCGGTGCGGAAAAGACGCTTGTCACGCTGGGCGTCGCCCAGCTCTTCGACGCGGCTTATGGTTACGACGCGGTGGCCAATCCGAAGCCGGCGCCCGACACCATCCTGGCCTTCAGCGATCTCACCGGGCTGAAGCCGGCTGAAATCGCCATGGTTGGCGACAACCGCCACGACCTCGAAATGGCGCGGGCCGGCGGCTGCGGACTGGCGGTCGGCGTGCTCTCCGGCACCGGCACCCGCGAATCGCTGGCCGGGATTGCCGACATTGTTCTTGATTCGGTTGCCGATCTGCCGGACTTCCTTTCGGCACGGGTCAAGGAGACGATCTGACCGGGCTAGGCTGGCAAATCAACTTGGGACTTTCCCGCCAACGGCTGAGATTGGGTGGGTTGCGGACAGTCTGTTTATGGATCAGCGGACAAGAAAAGCAGACGTTCGACGATTGGCAAACTTGGGGCCGGCAGCAGTCTGCCTGGTATTGTTGGGCAGCCGACGGTGGCGACGACGTAAGGGGGCCGGTGCCGGAGAGGGGAATCTCAAACCAGCATCGACTGCTGGGCGGAGATACCCGCCGTCGCGCCGTGCGATGACGCCAGGGTGACCGAGGGCATGAGGGGGTTGGCGAGGTCGCCGGCGGCGTAGATGCCGGGTAGGCTGGTTTCGCGGCGCTCGTCGACCTTGAGGATGATGCCGAGGGGCGTATCGACTGTGGCGAGGTCCAGTGATTCATGCAGGCTTGCGGATGGCTTGTTGCGCGGATGCGCAAACAAGATGTCGACCGAAACCTTGGAGCCGGTATCGAGCTTGACGATGGCATTA
Organism: Mesorhizobium sp. M1050; assembly: GCF_040318715.1. Classification (NCBI taxonomy): domain Bacteria; kingdom Pseudomonadati; phylum Pseudomonadota; class Alphaproteobacteria; order Hyphomicrobiales; family Phyllobacteriaceae; genus Mesorhizobium; species Mesorhizobium sp. M1050. Next base: position 9,803 of record NZ_JAMYMV010000057.1, read on the forward strand.
TGGTCCCCCTGTTGGGCGATTTCGGCGATCCGGCCATCGACGACAGGTATCTTGCGGCGCGCCAGATCGGCTCGGACATCGGATGGAATTTCGTGACCATCGGTCAAAACCGTCAACGTGTCGGTCCAATCGTGGAACAGCCTGACCTGATTGTGCGACTGCGGGCCGGACCAGACGAGGCCCCAATGCTGGCCGGCGACTTCAAAGCCGTCGCAATAGGGGCAGGGCACGATGGATGTGCCCCAGCCTTTGGCAAAGCCCGGAATATCAGGCATCTGGTCGGCGACGCCATAGCTCAGGATCAGCCGGCGCGCCGCAAGGCTTTCGCCATCGCCAGTGAGGACGGAGAAATCGTCGATGGCGCCGGAGATGCTGTCGGCCCTGGCATTGACCAGCTTGATCGTGGGATAGCGGGCCAGCTGCTGCCGCGCCTCGGCCAGGATGTCCAGCGGTGGCTTGTGGTCGTGGCCGAGCAGGCCATGCGAGTGGCCGGCGAAGCGGTTGCGCGGCAGGCTGGTATCGAGAACGGTGACTTTGCGGCGGGCGCGGCCGAGCTGCAGGGCGGCGGCGAGACCGGCAAAGCTGCCGCCGATGATGATGACGTCATCCATGGTGATGGGCTCCGTGTTTGCGGATGAGGGGGTTGGTTGGGCCTGGTTGAAACCTACCCCTTGGCTTGCACATTTCAGAAACTACGTGGTATCGTAATGCAAGAATTAGAATACCGTCAAGTACTGGAATTGTCGTGACCGAAAATAGCGAGGGCCGGCGCGGCCGGCCCGCCAACGAGGCGCTTGGCCAAACGATAGTCGATGCCGCGTGCGAACTCTTTGTGGAGTTGGGTTTTCATGCGACGACATTGGACAAGGTCGCTCAGCGAGCGAAGATATCCAAGCTCAGCATCTATCGGCACTTCGAGAACAAGGAGGCGCTGTTCAGCACGGCCATCGCGGCCGGCTGCCATCAGTTGTTTGCACCACAGGCCCTTCTTGAAGGCGTCGACGGTTCGGTCGAAGATCAGCTCATGGCGGTGGGATCATCCCTGCTTCGCACGCTGTTGAGATCAGACGTCCGCAGTGTCGAAGCCATGGTAATGGCCGACAAGACGAATCAAAAGTCGTTAAGCAAGCTTCATTACGAAGCAGGCCCCGCCCATGTCATCGCCCAAATCGAGGCCCTGTTGCGCCAGTTGCACGCGAAGGCGGTTCTGAATGTGCCCGATCCTCTCCGGTCCGCCCGCTTGTTTGCCGCGCTTTTCAAAGGATCCGATCTCCTGATTATCGCACGCTTCGATGAGGCGAGAGCAGAGGACGATAACGAAATCGAATCCTATTGCCGGTCGGCCGTCGCCATGTTCATCGCCGCGCACGGTGGCAACGAACACGCGGGCGGATAGCCTAGACGAGGCCGCGCTGCCATCGCGAATGGCAGCTTTCGAGAACCATGAGCCGACACGCGAATGACCTGAATGAGGTCGAATTCGGTCATTCCGAGTGACTGGGTTTTGATCTCAGCGACAGCGGTCATCCGCTTCAAAGGAAAACACACCGCTCGGTTTAGTCGCGACACCCTTCGCGTCGCCGAAATCCGGCACCTGGTGCTCGGCGAGCAATCGCAGCCGTGACAGCGGCAGATCGGTGCGACGGGGATCGCCGACCAGAACCTCGATGCCGGCGGCCAGGCAGCGGTCGAGGAATGGGGTAACGCGTAAGGCAACCTCATGGCCGTAAAAAACATCGCCTGCGAGCACAAGGTCGACGGCCGGTGGCGGGCCAGTGGTGATATCCTTGTCGACAACGGTGATCGTGACGCCGTTGGCGGCGGCATTGAGGCCGATCGCTGCAACGCCGTTACGGTCTATCTCGGCCGCAAGCACCGCGCGGGCGCCAGCCTTGGCGGCGGCGATACCGACGAGGCCTGAACCGGCGCCGAGGTCGAGCACACGCCGCCCGATTACCGTCTGCGGTCGCTCGAATATGAAGCGGGCAAGCACCGCGCCGCCGGCCCAGGCATAGGCCCAGTAGGGCGGCTGCGGTTCGGTCCCGTCCTCGTCGGCCTCGATGCTGTCTTCCGGCTCGACGTCATGGTCACGCCACTCGATCAGCCGCCTGAGACCACTTGCCGGATGGGCCGTGTAGAGCAGGATTTCGGGAAGTGCCGGAACAGGCACAAGGCGCATATTCGCTTTGATGAACGTGGCCGCGTCGGGACGTCGACTATCGTCCGCGAACCCTCGATTGCCAAGGCCATCCTTCAAATCGCGTCTATTCCCGCAATGCTCGCCGCAGGATCTTGCCGACCGGTGTCTTCGGCAGTTCGGTGCGGAATTCGATGTATCGGGGCCGCTTGTAGCCGGTCAGGTTCTCGCGGCAATACGCGGTGAGCGTCTCTGCGGTCAGCGCCGGATCCTTCTTGACCACGAACAGTTTCGGCACCTCGCCCGAATGCTCGTCCGGCACGCCGATCGCCGCCACTTCGAGCACTCCCGGATGCATCGCCACGACTTCCTCGAGCTCGTTCGGATAGACGTTGAAGCCCGAGACCAGGATCATGTCCTTCTTGCGGTCGACGATCTTGGTGTAGCCGCGCTCGTCCATGAAGCCCATGTCGCCGGATTTGAAGTAGCCGTCCTTGGTCATCACCTTGGCGGTCTCATCGGGCCGGTTCCAGTAGCCCGCCATCACCTGCGGTCCCCGGATGCAGATTTCACCGACCTCGCCGAGCGGCAGGTTGTTGCCGTCGTCGTCGCGGACGGCGATCTCGGTAGAAGGCAGCGGCAGGCCGATCGTGCCGGTGAAGTCGCCGGCGGTGAACTTGTTGGCCGTGGCCACCGGCGAGGTTTCCGAGAGGCCGTAGCCTTCGGTGACCGAACAACCGGTCAGCGCCTTCCAGCGTTCGGCGACGCCCTTCTGCACCGCCATGCCGCCGCCCAGCGTCAGGATCAGCGGCCTGAAGTCGAGCTTGCGGAAATCCTCATTGTTGAGCAGTGCGTTGAACAGCGTGTTGAGGCCCGGAAAGATGTGCACCGGGTATTTCTGGAGCTCCTTGACGAAGCCGGGAATGTCGCGCGGGTTGGGAATGAGCACATTGCGGGCGCCTTGCTGCATGCCCATCAGCGCGTTAACCGTCAGCGCGAAGATATGATAGAGCGGCAGCGCGCAGATGAAGTTGGGATGCGCCGGTTTCGGCTTGATCGTATAGGCGTCCTCCATCCATTGCGCGTTCTGCGCGACGTTGGCGAGCACGTTGCTGTGCAGCAGCGTGGCTCCCTTCGAGACACCCGTGGTGCCCCCCGTATATTGCAGGAAGGCAACATCATTGGCCGTCACCTTGGCCGGCTTGAAGGTCGCGCCGGCGCCGGCCTTCAAGGCCACATTGAACTTGACGTGACCGGGCAATGACCAGGCCGGCACCATCTTCTTCACCCGGCGCACGACGAAATTGACGATGCTACCCTTCAGTCCCCCGAGCATGTCGCCCATCGCGGCAACCACGACATGCTTGACCGCCGTCCTGGCGATCACCGCCTGCAAGGTGTTGGCGAAGTTCTCGAGGATGACGATGGCTTGCGCACCGGAGTCCTTGAGTTGATGTTCGAGCTCGCGCGGCGTGTAGAGCGGGTTGATGTTCACCACGACATAACCGGCGCGCAAGACGGCCATCATCGCCACCGGATATTGCAGCACGTTCGGCATCATCAGCGCGACACGCGCGCCTTTCTGAAGACCCTTCGATTGTAGATAGGCGCCGAAGGCCGCCGACAGCCGCTCGACATCGGCGTAGCTGATGGACTTGTCCATGCAGGTGAAGGCGGGCTGCGCGGAAAATTGCTTGCAGGCGGCAACCAGGAAATCGCCGATCGAACTATAGGGCAGAGGGCCGATTTCGGCCGCCACGTTTTTCGGATAGCTCTTAAGCCACGGCTTTTCCGGCAGTCCGGCGGCCAGCGCCGTCAGTGCATTCGGCAATCGCCTGGCGGCAGTCTCGGCAGGCTTCGCTGCCGGCGAGGCCTTGGCCGCCGCAGCCTTCGCCACCGGCTTGGCAGCTGCCGACTTTGCCGCGGGCACCGTCTTTCCGACAACAGTCTTTGTCGAGGCTTTCTTGATCGGGGCTTTGGTTGCCGGCTTTGGGCTTGCCTTCGCCGGCACGGGCGCCTTCGGCTTGGGCGCGGCGGCTTTGGCAGCGGGCACTTTCGGCGTGGACATGCCGCCGGCTGCTTTTGGAGCCGCCTTGGCTTCCGTCTTCGCCGGCGCCGTCTTCCTCGATGCTTTTGCCACCCGTTCCTCCCTCGACAATTCTTGTTCGATCGCGCTGCGCTCGCCCCTGAATTGACAGAGACGTCCTCCGCTGCCGCCGCTATACCACCTATGTATTGCCTCCATTGACGACCGTGCAAGTCTTGCCCCTGCGGCAAGGCGGCGAAAGATTTGCCGTCGAGAAATACTTCCTGCCGCGACCGTTGTCCTGCCGCACACCCGGCGGCTCGGAAGTGCGCGCGGCATCAATATCGTCAGATCGGCAATCAATAAAAAAATGCGGTCGTTAACAATCTCGTGATTAGAAAAAACTGCTAATTTTTTCTGCGTTTAAGCGAAATCGCGGATTTTTTTCCTGCTTCCCGCGGGGTAAGCAAACGGGGTGTTCCAAAGCCGGAAAAACGGTGCTTATATGCGCGCTTCGCGAGCCTGATAGAGGGGCTTGGAAGAACATCAGGGAGTGCTCAATGAAGAAGAAACTGACTTTTGCAGCCGCGTTGCTGGCTGCAAGCGTCCTGGGCGGCGTGGCCAACGCGAAAACTCTGGTCTATTGCGCGGAAGCTTCACCGGAGGGTTTCGACCCGGCGCCGTATACCGCCGGCCAAACCTTCGACGCATCCTCGCGCACCGTCTTCAACCGCCTTGTCGAATTCGATCACGGCAAGACGACGATCTCGCCGGGCCTGGCTGAAAGCTGGACGATCTCCGACGATGGCAAGGAATACGTCTTCAAGCTGCGCAAGGGCGTCAAGTTTGCCGCCACCGACTATTTCACTCCGACGCGCGACTTCAACGCCGACGACGTGGTGTTCTCCTTCCAACGTCAGGTCGACAAGAACGGCCCGTGGTTCCAATACATCCCGGGCATTGCCTACCAGTATTACAATGACCAATTCGGCGACAACATCACCAAGGTCGAGAAGGTTGACGACTTGACGGTAAAGTTCACCCTCAAGGAGCCGGCAATCACCTTCATTCCGACGCTGGGCATGGACTTCGCCTCGGTCGTCTCCAAGGAATATGCCGACAAGCTGCAGGCCGACAAGACCCCGGAACTGTTCAACCAGAAGCCGATCGGCACCGGCCCGTTCATCTTCGTCGACTACCAGACCGACGCAGCCATCCGCTACAAGGCCAACCCGGACTATTGGGGAGGCAAGCAGAAGATCGACGATCTGGTCTTCGCCATCACCACCGATCCGGCAGTGCGCGCGCAGAAGCTCAAGGCCGGCGAATGCAACATCATGTCATACCCGGCACCGGCCGATATCGCCGGCCTGAAGGCTGAACCAAGCCTGAAGGTCGACGAGCAGGAAGGCCTCAATGTCGGCGCGCTGATGTACAATACCCAGCAGAAGCCGTTCGACGACGTGCGCGTCCGCAAGGCGCTCAACATGGCCATCAACAAGAAGGCCATCATCGACGCCGTCTTCCAGGGCGCCGGCCAGGTGGCGATCAATCCGATCCCGCCGACCATGTGGTCGTACAACAAGCAAGTGAAGGACGATCCGTACGATCCGGAAGCGTCCAAGAAGCTGCTTAAAAAGGCCGGCGTCAAGGACCTCAAGATGAACGTCTGGGCCATGCCGGTGTCGCGCCCCTACATGCCGAACGCGCGCCGCACCGCTGAACTGATCCAGTCGGACTTCGCCAAGGTCGGCGTCACCGTCAACATCGTCAGCTACGATTGGGGTGAATACCTCAAGCGCGCTTCCGCGGTCGATCACGACGGCGCCGTTATCGTCGGCTGGACCGGCGACAATGGCGATCCGGACAACTTCCTCGGCGTGCTCCTGAGCTGCGCTTCCGTCGGTTCGAACAACCGCGCGGAATGGTGCAACAAGGACTTCGATGCGCTCATCAACAAGGCCAAGACCGTTTCGGATCAGGCTGAGCGCACCAAGCTCTACGAGAAGGCGCAGGTTATCTTCAAGGAACAGGCGCCCTGGGCGACACTCGCTCACTCCAAGGTGTTCATGCCGATGCAGAAGACCGTCACCGGCTTTGCGATGGATCCGCTCGGCATCCATCGTTTCGACGGCGTCGATATCGCCGAATAAGGTTCGCGAAACGGGGGCGTCACCGCATGGTGGCGCCCCCACTCGCCCGCCATGCTGCGTTATATCCTCGGCAAGCTCGCCCTCATCATCCCGACCTTCATCGGGATAACCATCCTCGCCTTTGGCTTCGTGCGCATCCTGCCCGGTGATCCGGTGCTGGTGCTTGCGGGCGAACGCGGCCTGTCGCCCGAACGCCACGCGGCGCTGATGCACCAGTTCGGCTTCGATCTGCCGATATGGCAACAGTACCTGACCTATTTGACCAACATCCTGAGCGGCGATTTCGGCACCTCGTTTTCGACCAAGACGCCGGTGCTGAGGGATTTCCTGATGCGCTTCCCGGCAACGGTCGAGCTCGCCATCTTCGCCATGATCTTTGCCGTTATCCTGGGCGTCGCCGCCGGCATCTTCGCCGCGATCCGCCGCGGCTCCTGGTTCGATCAGCTGACCATGGGCACGGCGCTGGCAGGCTATTCCATGCCGATCTTCTGGTGGGGTCTGCTGCTGATCATCGTGTTTTCCGGCGCGCTGCACTGGACGCCGGTTTCCGGCCGCATCGACCTTCTCTATTTCTTCAAGCCGGTGACCGGCTTCATGACCATCGATTCCCTGATCTCGGGGCAGAAGGGCGCCTTCCGCTCGGCGCTGTCGCACCTTGTACTTCCGACGGTCGTGCTCGGCACCATCCCGTTGGCGGTCATCGCCAGGCAGACGCGCTCGGCGATGCTTGAAGTGCTCGGTGAGGACTATGTGCGAACGGCGCGTGCCAAGGGTCTGGCGCCGCGCCGTGTCATCGGCCTGCATGCCTTCCGCAATGCGCTGATCCCGGTCGTCACAACTATCGGCCTGCAGGTCGGAACGCTGTTGACTGGCGCCATCCTGACCGAGAGCATCTTCTCCTGGCCCGGCATTGGCAAATGGATGATCGACGCTATTTCCAAGCGCGACTATTTCACTGTGCAGGGCGGGTTGCTTTTGATCGCGTTGATCGTCATGTCGGTGAACCTCATCGTCGACGTGCTCTACGCCGTCATCAACCCACGTATCCGGGCCAACTGACATGAGCAACGAAGGCCCAGCCACCATTGAAGCCGTGAGCGTCGTCAAGCCGCAAGACGCCAGGCTGCAGATGCTCGGCGAGTTCTGGCACTACTTCTCCGTCAACAAGGGCGCGGTGATCGGGCTCTTTGTCTTCGCGCTGCTGATCCTGATCGCCATCTTCGCGCCGCTGCTGGCGCCGCATTCGCCCGACGATCAGTTCCGCGACTTCTTCCTGACGCCGCCGGCCTGGCAGGAGGGCGGTAATGCGCAGTTCCTGCTCGGCACCGACGCCGTAGGCCGCGATATGCTGTCGCGGCTGATCTACGGCTCGCGCTTTTCGCTCGCCATCGGCTTCGTCGTCGTCACGTCAGCGCTGATCTCGGGCGTTATCCTCGGCCTGCTCGCCGGCTACTGCCGCGGCTGGGTAGACACGCTGATCATGCGCATCATGGATATCATCCTGGCCTTCCCGTCGCTGCTCTTGGCCCTCGTGCTGGTCGCGGTGCTCGGGCCTGGCCTTGTCAACGCCATGATCGCCATCGCCTTTGTGCTGCAGCCGCATTTCGCCCGGCTGACCCGCGCCGCCGTGATGGCCGAGAAGAATCGCGAATACGTCATCTCGGCCAAGGTCGCCGGCGCCAGCCATCTCAGGCTGATGCTGGTCACCATTCTCCCCAACTGCATCGCGCCGTTGATCGTGCAGGCGACGCTGTCCTTCTCCAACGCCATTCTCGAGGCCGCCGCCCTCGGCTTTCTAGGCATGGGCGCGCAGCCGCCGACGCCTGAGTGGGGTACCATGCTGGCCGAGGCGCGCGAGTTCATCCTGCGCGCCTGGTGGGTGGTGACATTCCCGGGTCTCGCCATCCTGATCACGGTCTTCGCCATCAACCTGATCGGCGACGGCCTGCGCGATGCGCTCGACCCCAAGCTGAAGAGGTCGTGAGCATGCCTCTGCTCGAGATCAAGAACCTTACTGTTTCCTTCGACACGGCGGCCGGACCGTTCATGGCCGTGCAAGGCATCGATCTCGCGATCGAGCCGCGCGAAGTGCTGGCGATCGTCGGCGAGTCCGGCTCCGGCAAGTCGGTGGCGATGCTGGCGGTAATGGGCCTGTTGCCCAACACGGCAACGGTCAAGGCCGACCGCATGGCCTTCGACGGCGTCGATCTTTTGGAGCTCAGCCCGTCCGAACGCCGCAAGATCGTCGGCAAGGACATTTCGATGATCTTCCAGGAGCCGATCGCCAGCCTCAACCCATGCTTCACGGTCGGCTTCCAGATCGAGGAGGTGCTGCGCTTCCACATGGGCATGGATCGCGCCCAGCGCCGGGCGCGGGCCATCGAACTGATGAAGCTGGTCGGCATCGCCGATCCGGAAGAACGACTGAGCTCGTTTCCGCACCAGATGTCCGGCGGCCAGTGCCAGCGCGTCATGATCGCCATCGCCATTGCTTGCAATCCGAAACTGCTGATCGCCGATGAGCCAACCACCGCGCTCGACGTCACCATCCAGAAACAGATCCTCGATCTGCTGGTCTCGCTGCAGGCCAAATACGGCATGGGCCTGATCATGATCACCCACAATATGGGCGTGGTGGCTGAAACCGCCGACCGAGTCATCGTCCAGTACAAGGGCCGCAAAATGGAAGAGGCCGACGTGCTGTCGCTGTTCGAGTCGCCGAAGAGCAATTACACGCGGGCCTTGCTGTCGGCCTTGCCGGAGAACGCTGTCGGCGACCGGTTGCCGACCGTGTCCGACATGCTGTTCGAGCCGGCGCCTTCGGCTGCGGGAGCCGCGTGATGAGCACGACTGTTCTCGAAGGTAAGAACATCGTCCGCGACTATCACATCGGCGGCGGCCTGTTCACCGGACCGCGCACCGTGCATGCGGTCAAGGGCGTCTCCTTCACGGTGGACAAGGGCAAGACGCTGGCCATCGTCGGCGAAAGCGGCTGCGGCAAGTCAACACTAGCCCGCATCATCACCCTGATCGATCCGGCGACAGCGGGCGAGCTGTTTATTGACGGCAACAAGGTCGATATCGCCAAACACGGCCTGTCGAAGGACATGCGCCGCAAGGTGCAGATCGTCTTCCAGAATCCGTACGGATCGCTCAATCCGCGCCAGAAGATCGGTGACGTGCTGGGCGAGCCGCTGCTCATTAACACCGACAAGCCGGCCGCCGAGCGGCGCGACCTGGCGATGAAGATGCTGAAGAAGGTTGGGCTCGGCCACGAGCACTACAACCGCTATCCGCACATGTTCTCGGGCGGCCAGCGCCAGCGCATCGCCATCGCCCGCGCGCTGATGCTCAACCCGAGCCTGCTGGTGGTGGACGAGCCGGTCTCGGCGCTCGATCTTTCGGTGCAGGCGCAGGTGCTCAACCTGCTCGCCGACCTGCAGGACGAGTTCCAACTGACCTATGTCTTCATCAGCCATGATTTGTCCGTGGTGCGTTACATCGCCGACGACGTGATGGTGATGTATTTCGGCGAAGCGGTCGAATACGGCTCGCGCGACGAGGTCTTTGCCGACCCCAAACACAGCTATACGAAGACGCTGTTCGCCGCGACGCCGCGCGCCGACGTCGCCTCGATCAAGGCAAGGCTGGCGAAGAAGAAGGCAGCTTAGCGTCTTTTCGTCATGCTAGGGTCTGCGGGACACCTCGCTCCTTGCTTCGCCCAGGGATGACGACGCTGGAGTAGCCGCCTCACGACAATTTGGCGATAATGGCGCGCAGCGCTTCGCCGAAGCGGCGGACTTCCTCGACCGTGTTGTAGTGGACCAGCGAGGCACGGATAGCGCCACTGTCCATGGACAGGTTGAGGCGCTTCATCAGCCGTGGCGCGTACATGTGGCCGTCGCGGATGCCGATCTGCATCTCGGCCATTTCCTCGACGATGCGCTGCGGCGACAGTTTGCCGATGTTGAAGCAGAAGGTCGGCACGCGCTCGGCGATGCGGGCTTCGTCGGCAACGCCATAGATGGTCGCGCCGCAATGTTTCAGCACGGCAAGCATCTCGCGTGCCAGCACCAGTTCATAGTCGCGGATGGCGCCCATGCCGGCAACGATGTTGTCGCGCCGCGACCGGTTGTTGGAGGGCGCCAGATTGCGTCCGATCAGTTCCATATACTGTACGGCGGCATCCATGCCGGAGACGTTCTCGTAGATGAAGGTGCCCGCCTCGACCTTGTAGGGCGGCTCGTCGGGGATGAAGTCCTCGCGGAAGGTCGGCAGTCGCTTCAACGTTTCGAAGCGGCCCCACAGGAAACCCATATGCGGCGAGAAATGCTTGTAGCCGGAGCAGACGAGGTAGTCGCAATCCCAGGCCTGCACGTCGATCAACCCGTGCGGCCCGTAATGCACGCAGTCGAGGAAGACTTCGGCGCCGGCCGCGTGCGCGATCCCAGCAACTGAAGCGACATCGACGATCGAGCCGATCGAGTGCGCGGTGACCGTGCAGGCGACCAGACGGGTGCGGTCGCAGACCAGCGGACGCAGGTCGTCGACATGCAGATTGCCGTCCTCGCGCATGCGCCACCATTTGAATTTCGCACCGGCCGATTCCAGCGCCAGCCAGGTGGCGATGTTGGCGTCGTGATCCATGTCGGTGATGATGATCTCGTCACGCTCCCCGAGCATCTGGCCGATGCCGAGGCTGACCAGGCGAATGAACGAGGTGGCATTCATGCCGAAGCAGATTTCCGCCGGACTGTAGGCATTGATGAGCAGCGCCACGCTCTCGCGTGCGTCCGCGACCGACTGGTCGACGGTGACGCTGCGGCCATAGCGGCCGCCGCGCTGCACGTTGTGCGAAACCAGATGGTTGGTCACAGCGTCGAGCACGCTCTGCGGGATCTGGGCGCCGGCGGCGTTGTCCATGAAGACGAAGTCGCCGGCCCGCTGCAAGGCTGGAAACATCGCGCGGATGGTGTCGACGGGGAACGTCGTGGCGTTGGCATTGTCGGTCTGGTGCTTGTTCACGGGGCAGGCTCCTGCGAAGGACTTGGGGGTGGAATCAGCTGGCGAGGTCAGCGAGTCTTTCCGGTCTTGAAGCGGTCCTCAAGCAGGCTGACGAGGCGGACCATCGGCCAGAGGAAGATGAGATAGACAAGAGCCGCGCCGATCAGCGGCGAAGGATTGGCATAGAGCGACTGCGCGTTGGTCGCTTCCTTCAAGAGCTCCGGCAGCGCTACGGTGGAGGCGAGCGAGGTGTCCTTGAACATCGAGACGCAGTTGCTGGTCATTGGCGGGATAACGACGCGGATAGCTTGCGGCAGCACCACCTTGCGCAGGGTCAGCAGGAACGGCAGGCCAAGCGCCTGCGCCGCCTCGAATTGGCCATGCGGAATGCTTTCGATGCCGGAGCGGAACACCTCGGCCGAATAGGCCGACATGATGATGGCGAACGCCGTCACCGCCGACGCCCAGGACGATAGCCGGATGCCGAGGAACGGCAGCGCGTAATAGATCAGGATCAGCACGACCAGCACCGGCAGGGCGCGGAAAATGTCGGTGTAGCCGACCGCAAGCCACCGCAGCGGCTTCGGCGCATAGAGCCGCAGCAGGCTGATCACCAGGCCGATAGGGATGCCGATGCCGATGCTCAAGATGCCGAGCAGCAGCGTGTTCAGGAAGCCGCGCAGCAGCGCCGGCAGACTGGACATGATGACATCGGGGTTGAAGAAGGTGTCGAGCAGCGACATGGGAGCGTTCCCGAACCCCAGAGCAAAGAATGCTCGCGTTAAAATCAATCGGCCTCACCGAAGGCGAGGCGGTCTGCGACGGGAGCCGGCGTCAGAGCGTGAAATGAATCGTGCCGGCCTGGACCGCCGGCACGATGTCAATGCATTGCCGCTCAGGCCTTCGGCAGCGGCATTTCCTTCACGGTCGAAGAGTCGGCGGGCGCGTCGCTGCCGAACCACTTCTTGTGGATCGCGGCCAGGGTGCCGTCCTTCTTCATCGCGGTCAGCGCGTCGTTCAGCTTGCCGAGCAGCGGATGGTCCTTGGTCATCATCAGCCCGTACTGTTCGCCGGTCTTGATGCGCTCCTTGACGGTCAGATCCTTCATCTTGGTGAAGGAATACTGCATGCCCGGAATGTCGCTGACGGCGGCATCGACGCGGCCGGCGCTGAGGTCGAGCAGCAGGTTCTGCTGCGTGTCGTAACCTTTCACGTCGGTGAAGCCGTCGGCTTCCTGATGCGCCTTGACCCAGGTCTCGCCGGTCGAGCCGGACAGCACACCGACGATCTTGCCCTTGAGGTCGGCTTCGGCCTTGATCGGGCTGTCAGTCTTGGTGGCGATGCCCATGTCGGAATCATAATAGGGCTGGGTGAACGACTGCGACTTCAGCCGCTCCGCCGTAATGGTGATCGAGGAGATGGCGACGTCGATGCGCTTCGATGTGGTGGCGGCGAACAGCGCCTGGAAGCCGAGATCGGCGATGTCGGTGGTTGTGCCAATGCGCTTGGCGGCTTCATTGACGATATCGACTTCGAAGCCTTCGAAGGTGCCGCTCTCGTTCTTGTATTCGAAGGGCGGATTGGTCGGATAGGCGCCGACATTGAGCACGTCGGCGGCATAGGCGGTGGCGGGGCCGGTGGCGATCCCGATGGCGGCGGCGAGAAGAAGCAATTTGCGACGAGTGAAGCTCATTTGTGTTCCCTCTGTTGTTGATCGGGCGGGTTGCTCCCGCACGGTTTTTTGCCGCCCCGCTTCGGGCAGGGCGTCAATTCATGGCAGCGACCATGCGGTCGAGAGCGGTCGCTATCTGCTGACGTGCACGGCAGGCGCACATGCGCGGGAAGGCCGTGGCGACGTTCTCGATGTGCACGTCGCGGATCTGGGCGCGCAAACCGTCGAAGGCATAGCGCGCGCTGGACGATGACTGGGGCACTATGAACGACAAGGACTGAAACCCCTCCCACCACGATGGACTGGCAAGCAAGCCCTCCGGCACGGCAATAGCCATCGATTTTGGAATGCTTATCCAAAGTGCCGCGGTTTTCAAGGCGAAAGTTTTAAGCTTAAAAAGTTTGACCGGACTGTTGCCCGGTCGATACGCCCCTGGCCGTGCTCGTGTCGCGCCAGTTCGGCTCGCGTCGTTGAAAGAACCTTCGGACGCACCAGCCTCGCCATCGCGAGGCGAAGCTATTTCATGCTTGAAATATTTTTGCGGAGCCGTAGCGTGCGATCTTCGGCGGGAGGTCGCGACATGCACAAACCACACCCATTGCACGGCCCGAACAGGCTGAAGCTCGGCGTCTTTTCGACCAATGCGGATGGCGGGCTTGCCATAACCGACGTGCCGGAACGCTGGACGGCGAGCTGGCAGGACAATCTGACCGCGGCGCAGATCGCCGACCGTGCCGGCCTGGAATTCATGCTGCCGATCGCGCGCTGGCGCGGTTTTGGCGGTCGCAACAAGGTGCGGGAATGGTCGTTCGAGACTTTCACCTGGGCGGCGGCGCTTGCCATGGCCACCGAACAGATCGGGCTGTTCATGACCGTGCATGTGCCGCTCGTGCATCCGCTCTACGCCGCCAAGGCGTTGGCGACGGTCGACCACATCAGCCAGGGCCGCGCAGGCTTGAACATCGTCTGTGGCTGGAACCCGAAGGAATTCGGCATGTTCGGCACGCCGCTGGTCGAGAAGGGTTATGACCAGGCGGCCGAATGGATCCAGATCCTCGAAAAGCTTTACGCCTCGGCCGAGCCGCTCGATTATGAGGGCACCTACTATCGCCTCAAGGAAGCCGTCAGCCGGCCAGCCAGCCTGCAGCTTCCACGACCCGTGACCATGAACGCAGCATTCGGCGGGCCCGGGCGGGATTTCGCCGCCGCCAGATGCGATTATCTGTTCACGACCTTTTCCGAGATGAGCGATGCCGGCAAGCATGTCGCCGATATCAGCGAGCGGGCGGACAAGGCAGGCCGCGATGTCGGCGTCTATACCGTGGCGCATGTCGTCTGCCGCGCGACGATGGAAGAGGCGCGGGCCTATTACACGCGCTATGCGGTTGATATGGCCGATCACGACGCGGTCGACGCCCATATGGCCGGCAAGAAGGAATTCTCGCAATCGCATGACCCGCATGCCTATGACCGCTACCGGCAGCGTTTCGCCGGCGGCGCGGGCACTTACCCGCTGATCGGTACCCCTGAAACGATCGCCGCCGACATGGTCGCCATTGCCCGGCACGGCTATCAGGGCATCGCGCTGTCCTTCGTCAATTACACGCAGGAACTGCCCTATTTCTGCGATCACGTGCTACCGATTTTGAGGCAGGCAGGATTACGCGAATAATTTATTCCTAGGCCAGCCAATAGATTATTCCGGAACGACGGCGGTAGCCTGGATTTCCACCTTGGCACGGTCCTCGACCAGCGCCATCACCTGCATGGCGGCCATCGCCGGAAAATGCCGGCCGATCACTTCGCGATAGACCTCGCCAATACCCTTGAGGCTGGCGAGGTACTCGGCCTTGTCGGTAAAATACCAGGTCATCGAGGTGATGTGCTGCGGTCCGGCGCCGGCCTCCGCCAGCACTGCCACGATGTTGGCAAGTGTCTGCCGGACCTGGCCGACGAAGTCGTCGGTCTCGAACTGGCATTGCCCGTTCCAGCCGACCTGTCCGCCAACGAAGATGAGCTGCCCGCGTGCCGCGACGCCATTGGCGTAGCCGACAGGTTTTGCCCAGCCTTCCGGCTGCAGAATCGTATGCATTCAAAACCTCCCCGGTATTCCGAAAACCAAGTCTGAAAATCGCTCGTTAATTTCTCGCCGTCAGGCCGCGCCCATCACTTGCCGCGCAATCACCACTTTCTGCACGTCGGAGGCACCCTCGTAGATGCGCAGCGCGCGGATTTCGCGATACAGGCTCTCGACGATATGGCCCTTGCGGACACCGTCGCCGCCATGCAGCTGTACTGCTCTGTCGATGACGCTTTGGGCGTGGTCCGTCGCATATAGTTTCGCCATGGCCGCTTCGCGCGTCACTCGCGCGGCACCCATGTCCTTGGTCCATGCGGCGCGGTAGACCAAAAGGGCGGCCGCATCGACGTCGAGCGCCATGTCGGCGATATGGCCCTGCACCATTTGCAGTTCGGCCATCGGTGCGCCGAATAGTTTGCGTTCGGCGACCCTTTTGATGCTCTCGTCCAGCGCACGGCGGGCAAAGCCGAGGGCTGCCGCTCCGACAGTCGAGCGGAACACGTCGAGCACCGACATGGCGATGCGGAACCCGTCGCCCGGTTTGCCGATCAGCGCCGAGGCGGGAAGGCGGACTTGGTCGAACGACAGCCGCGCCAGCGGATGCGGCGCAATCACTTCCAGCCGTTCGGCGATGCCAAGGCCCTTGGCGTCGCCAGGCACGAGGAAGGCGGAGAGCCCCTTGGCGCCCGGCGCCTCGCCGGTGCGGGCAAAGACGACATAGAGATCGGCGATGCCGCCATTGGAGATCCAGGTCTTTTCGCCGGACAGCACATAACTGTCGCCGTCGCGGGTCGCCGTCATTTCGGTGTTGGCAACATCCGATCCCGAGCGCGGCTCCGACAGGGCGAAGGCGGAAATCGCCTTGCCGGCACGTGTCTTCGAAAGCCATCGCTGCTGTTGCGGCGTGCCGAACAGGCTGAGCGCGCCGGTACCGAGCCCTTGCATGGCGAAGGCAAAGTCGGCCAGCCCGTCATGGCGGGCGAGCGTCTCGCGCGTGATGCACAGAGTGCGCACGTCTAGTGGTCGCGGATTGTCGGTGTCGATTGCCGTCGGCCTCAGCCAGCCGTCCCGGCCGAGGTTCGCCACCAGCTCGCGGCAGGCGGCGTCGACATCATGGTGATCGACGGGGAGGTTTTTCGCGCACCATGTCTCCAGTTGGTCGGCCAGGGCGCGATGGTGGTCTTCGAAGAACGGCCAGGAGAGGAAGGAACGGTCAGGCATGGATATTTCTTTCTCCGCCCCGTTCCCGCACACCCCCCTCTGTCCTGCCGGACATCTCCCCCGCAAGGGGGGAGATTGGCAACTTCAATCTTGCCGTCCATCCTGCAACGCCGGCGATCGGTGAAAGCGATGCGTTCAGCTGATCTCCCCCCTTGCGGGGGAGATGGCCGGCAGGCCAGAGGGGGGTGCCTGGGCGCGAACCGCTCATCCTCAATCCCCTTCGAACACCGGCTTTTCCTTAGCCACGAAAGCCCTGTAGGCGCGCTCGAAGTCGCGGGTCTGCATGCAGATCGCTTGCGCCTGAGCTTCCGCTTCGATCGCCTGGTCGAGGCCCATCGACCATTCCTGGTTGAGCTGCGTCTTGGTGATGCCGTGGGCGAAGGTAGGGCCGGAGACGATGCGCGCCGCCATGTCGAGCGCGTCGGCCTCCAGCGATGCGGCATCGACCAGCCGGTTGTAAAACCCCCAGCGCTCGCCTTCATCAGCGGTCATGGTGCGGCCGGTGTAGAGCAGTTCGGCGGCGCGGCCCTGGCCGATGATGCGCGGCAGGATCGCGCAAGCGCCCATGTCGCAGCCGGCAAGTCCGACGCGGGTGAACAGGAACGCGGTCTTGGCTTCCGGCGTGGCGATGCGGATATCGGAACTCATCGCGATGATGGCGCCGGCGCCGACCGCGACACCATCGACCGCCGCAATGATCGGCTTGCCGCAATTCAGCATCGCCTTGACGAAATCGCCGGTCATGCGGGTGAAGGCGAGAAGCTGCTTCATGTCCATCTTGACCAGCGGGCCGATGATGTCGTGGACATCGCCGCCGGAGCAGAAATTGCCGCCATTGGACAGGAACACCACGGCGTCGACGTCGTCGGCATAGACGAGGTCGCGAAACGTGTCGCGCAGCTCGGCATAGCTGTCGAAGGTCAGCGGGTTCTTGCGCTCCGGCCGATCGAGCCGGACCTTTGCGATCCTGCCCTCGACCTCCCACAGGAAATGCTTCGGCTTGCGCCCGGCCATCGCGGTCATTCGCGTCCCTCCCAGTTGCTGCGGAACGAGGTCAGCATGCCGGTCAGCCGGCGCGCGTCGTCCTCGCTGACCTTGCCCAGCAATTCGCCGATCCAACTTTCATGCGCCGCGGCGATGGTGGCAAAGGCCTGCGTGCCTTCCTCCGTCAGCCGCACCATCGACGTGCGGCGGTCGCCATTGCGCCGCGCACGCGCGACTAGCCCTTCCGAGACCAGCCGGTCGACGATGCCCGTGACATTGCCATTGGAGACCAGCAGGAAGCGCGATAGGTCGCTCATAAGCATGCCGTCCGGCGCGCGGTAGAGCGCTGCCATCACGTCGAAGCGCGGCAGCGTCGTGTTGAACTCCTTCTTCAGCCGCTCGCGCAGCTCGGCCTCGATTGTGCGCGAAGCACGCAGCAGCCTTATCCAGAGACGCAGCCGGTCCTTGCCGGGTCCAGACGGTGCGGGCAGGGGGCCGGCTACCATGTTTCGCCTCCTGAGATGGAAATCGCCTGTCCGGTGATCGATTGGGCGGCGTCGCCACACAGCCACAGCACGGCGGCGGCGACCTCTTGCGGCTGGATAAAGCGGCCTTGCGGATTGGTCGAGGCAAGGCTCGACCGCGCTTGTTCGGCTGAGCGGCCGGTCTTCTCGACGATGCGCTGGATGGATTCTTCCAGCATTTCGGTTTCCACAAAGCCCGGGCACACCGCGTTGACGGTGACGCCGGACTTCGCCGTCTCGGCAGCCAGCGCCCGCATCAGGCCGATGACGCCATGCTTGGCAGCGACGTAGGGCGCGACGTAGGCGTAGCCTTTCAGCCCTGCCGTCGAGGCGATGAAGATAATGCGACCAGTCCCCCGCTCGGCCATGCCGGCCAGCACCGGCTTCACGGTCAGGAAAGCGCCGGTCAAATTGACGTCGAGTGTCCGCTGCCAGTCGTCGAGTGCGGTCTTGTGCGCCGGCTTGCTGCCGGCCATGCCGGCATTGGCGACGACGATGTCGAACGGCCCACGTGCAGCTTGTGCCGTTTCATAGAGCGAGACCATCGCCGCCTCATTGGTCACGTCGGCGGCGATGCCGAAGATGCGGCCGTTCTTGCCAGCGACCTTGGCGAGCTCCGCTTCGCGGCGGCCGCAGATGGTGACGTCGATGCCGGCACCCGCCAGCGCCAGCGCGATGGCCCGGCCAACACCGGAGCCGCCGCCGGTGACCAGCGCATGCTTGCCCGCTATCATGTGCCAATCCTCGAAACTTGACGCCACGTACCCCCACCCCTAACCCTCCCCACAAGGGGGAGGGAGAAGGCTACGACAGCGCCCATCCATTGCAAACTTCTGCGGTTTCGGAAGAGCCCATTGCGACTTGGTCCCCCTCCCCCTTGTGGGGAGGGGCTAGGGGTGGGGGTACAGCGCCGACGTAGCAAGCGAAAAGCACTCATACTTTCAGCCCCGCCGCCGCATCACGCTCGGCCAGCCGGTAGATCTGATCGCGTCCCGGCAGATAAGGATCCGGCCATTTGACGCCACGGTCGCCAAGCGTGACAGCCGCATGCAGGGTCCAGTAGGGGTCGGCGAGATGCGGCCGTGCCAGCGCCACCAGATCTGCGCGGCCGGCCATCAGGATCGAGTTGACATGGTCCGGCTCGTAGATGTTACCGACCGCCATGGTGGCCATGCCGACCTCGTTTCGGATGCGGTCGGAAAACGGCGTCTGGAACATGCGGCCGTAGACGGGCTTTGCCAATGCCGATGTCTGGCCGGCGGAGACGTCGCAGATGTCGATGCCGGCCTCATGCAGCAGACGCGCGATCTCGACCGCGTCGGCCGGTGTTACGCCTTCGATGCCGACCCAGTCATTGGCCGAAATGCGCATCGAGATCGGCTTCTCCGCCGGCCAGGCGGCGCGCACCGCGCGGAAGACTTCGAGGGGATAGCGCATGCGGTTTTCCAGCGAACCGCCATAGGCATCCGTGCGCCGGTTGGTGACCGGCGTGATGAAAGACGACAAGAGATAACCATGCGCGGCGTGGATCTCCAGCATGTCGAAGCCGCAACGGTCGGCCATCTCGGCGGAGGCCACGAATTCGTCGCGCACTCTGTCCATGTCGGCGCGGTCCATCGCCTTCGGCACTTGGTTCTGCGGAGACCACGCCACGGCCGAGGCCGCCATCACCGGCCAGTTGCCTGATACCAGCGGCACGTCGGTGCCCTCCCAGCCAAGCCGGGTCGAACCCTTGGCGCCGGAATGGCCGATCTGGGCGCAGATCTTGGCTTCGGTCTCTGTGTGAACGAAATCGACCAGCCGCTTCCACGCCAATTCATGCTCGGGCGCATAGAAGCCGGGACAGCCGGGCGTGATACGGCCTTCGGGGCTGACGCAGGTCATCTCGATGTAGATGAGGCCGGCGCCGCCTTTGGCCCGTTCGGCATAATGGGTGAAATGCCAATCGGTCGGGCAGCCGTCGACAGCCTTGTATTGCGCCATCGGCGAGACGACGATGCGGTTTTGCAGCTTTAGATCGCGCAGCTTGAACGGCGCGAACATCGGCGCGCGGCGTATGCCGACGGCGCCCGCCTGGCGCTGGAACCATTCCTCCGCGCCGCCTAGCCATTCGGCATCGCGCAGCCGCAAATTCTCGTGGCTGATGCGCTGTGAACGGGTCAGCAGCGAATAGTTGAACTGCACCGGATCTAGGCCGAGATAGCGCTCGACCTCCTCGAACCATTCGAGCGAATTGCGCGCGGCCGATTGCAGCTTCAGCACCTCGGTGCGGCGGGCATCCTCATATCTGCGGAACGCGGCCTCAAGGTTCGGCTCGGACTCGACATACTCGGCCAGCGCCACCGCGCTTTCCAATGCGAGTTTAGAGCCCGAACCGATCGAGAAATGCGCCGATGCCGCCGCATCGCCCATCAGCGCAAGGTTCTTGTAGGACCAGCGTTCGCACAGCACGCGCGGAAAATTGATCCAGGCCGAACCACGGATATGGTTGGCATTGGTCATCAGCGCGTGGCCGCCAAGATGTTTTTCGAAGATGCGCTCGCAGACGGCGATCGATTCCTGCTGCGACATCGCACCGAAGCCGAAGGCAGCCCAGGTCTGCTCGCTGCACTCGACGATGAACGTCGCGGTATCGCTGTCGAACTGGTAGGCGTGCGCCCACACCCAACCATGTTCGGTTTTTTCGAAAATGAAGGTGAAGGCGTCGTCGAATTTCTGGTTGGTGCCGAGCCATACGAACTTGCATTTGCGGGTGTCGATGTCGGGCTTGAAGATGTCGACGAAAGTGTTGCGCGCCCTGGAGTTCAACCCATCGGCGGCGACGACCAGATCATGCGTTTCCATGTAAGGTCGGGGATCGGCAATGTCGGTCTCGAACAGGAGCTTGACGCCGAGTTCTCGGGCGCGGCGCTGCAACAGGATGAGCAGCCGCTTGCGGCCGATGCCGCAAAAGCCATGCCCGGTCGAAACCGTGCGCACGCCGTCATGAATGACGGCGATATCGTCCCAGTAAGCAAAGTGCTTCTTGATCCAGACGGCGCTGACCGGATCGTTTTTCGACAGATTGTCGAGCGTCTCGGCCGACAGCACGACGCCCCAGCCGAACGTGTCGTCGGCGCGGTTGCGCTCGAACACCGTCACATCGTGCGCGGCATCTCTCAGCTTCATCGAGATGGCAAAGTAGAGGCCGGCTGGTCCACCGCCGAGAACCGCAACCTTCATGTCTGCGATCTCCTCTTCGCTTACTGGTTTCAGTATCGCGCTGGCGGCAAATTATTTCAAGCTTAAAGTTTCATATCGAAATGATTCAACGTCGCACCTGTTTGGCGTGCTCGCGAAACATCCGCAAGCACGCGTTGCCATCACTTTCCGGGTTCTTCGGGCTCCCTAGATCGTCTCGGCGCCATTGTCGTAGGCCATGCCCGAGGCTGATCGCTTTCAGTTGTCTGGAGTCGAGGATGGTCTGGCCGGCGGCCGCATGTCCGAGGCTCGCTTTTCGGCGTGCGTGTGCATTCATGCCGGGGCCTTGGCGGCGGCAGGGATGTCCAGCCAACCCGGGTCGATTTCCGGCAGCGGAATGGCTGCGATGAGATCGCGCGTGTAGGCCTGCCGTGGATTATCGAACAAGGCATCGGTGGCACTGGCCTCGACGATCATGCCTTCGCGCATGACGATCACTTGCCGGCACAGCCGCCGAATGACGGACAAATCGTGGCTGATGAAGGCGACGGTCAGACCCATCTCGGCCGCAAGCTTTTCCAACAGGGTCAGGATCTGCGCCTGGGTCGACACGTCGAGGCCGGAGACGATCTCGTCGGCCAGCACGAATTTCGGCGACAGCGCCAGGGCTCGGGCAATGCCGACGCGCTGGCGCTGGCCGCCCGACAGTTCGTGGCGGTAACGGCTGGCAAAGCCCTGCGGCAGGCCGACGCGCTGCAGCGCCTCGGCGACGCGGGCCTTCAGATTGTCGCCAAGCCCGTTCTGCTTGAGGGGTGCCGCGATGATGCTGGCGATGGTGCGGCGCGGGTTGAGCGACGACATCGGATCCTGGAAGATCATCTGCAGGTCACGGCGCAGTGGCCTGAGCTCCGCCTCAGGCAGATGGATGATATCGCGGCCCTCGAAACTGATGCTGCCGGCACTGGGCTCCAAGAGGCGCACCAGAGCGCGGCCGAGCGTCGACTTGCCGGAGCCGGATTCGCCGACGATGCCGGTGACCGAGCCCTTGGGCAGGTCGAAATCCAGGCCCTTCAGGATCTCGGCCAGCGGCGCGCGGCCAAACAGCGGCTTGCGCGTCATGTCGGGCAGGGCAACCTTCAGCCCACGTACGGAAAACAGCGGCTCAGCCATGCGGGCGCCCCCAGGCCTGGTCGGCGGCCGCAATCTCGGCGGCCAGCCCGGCCAGCACCGCCTCGTCCACCGGCTTCAGCGAAGCGTATGGGTCGGTGTAGCGCGGCGTCGCCGCCATCAGCGCCCGCGTATAGGGATGCTGGGGTGCTGCGAAGAGCGCAGCCGTGTCGGCCTCTTCCACCACCTTGCCGGCATAGAGCACCGACACCTTCTGGCTGATCTTGGCGACGACGCCGAGATCATGGGTGACGAACAGGATCGCCGTGCCGTGCTCGCGTTGCAACGCAGCGATCAGCCGCAGGATCTGCTTTTGCACGGTGACGTCGAGCGCCGTCGTCGGCTCGTCGGCGACGATCAGCCGTGGTTCGGCGGCGAAGGCCGCGGCGATCAGCACGCGCTGGCGCATGCCGCCGGAAAGCTCGTGCGGATAGCTTTTGAGCACACGGTCGGGGTCGCGGATCTGCACCTCGTCCAGCAACTGCCGAGTGCGCCGATCAGCCTTGTCGCCACTCCAGCCGAGTATGCGCACCAGCCGGTCCGTCATCTGCGGACCGATGCGGCGTGACGGGTTGAGTGCGGTCAGCGGATCCTGCGGGATCAGCGCCGTGCGGGCACCGATCAGCGTGCGCCGCGGCTTGGGCTGAAGCCGGCTGAGGTCTTCGCCCTCAAGCAGCATGTCGCCTTCGACAATGCGCACGCTCGGCGGCAGCACGCCAAGCACCGCCTTGCCGATCATCGTCTTGCCGGCACCGCTCTCGCCGACCAGCGCGCGGACTTCGCCGGGCTGCACGGCAAGCGACACCGAGCGCAGCACGCGCTGGCCGTTGGGCAGCACGGCGCTCAGATCCCTGATTTCGAGACAGGCGCTCATCGCAGCACCGGATCGAAACGTGCCTTCAGCGCTTCGCCGAACTGGCTGAACGACAGCACCGTCAGGATTAGCGTGATCAGCGGGAACACCAGCACCCACCAGGCCTGATGGATCGACAGCCGGCCCTCGGCGATGATGCCGCCCCAGGTCGGATCGTCGGTCGAGATCGACAGATTGACGAAGGACAGGATCGCCTCGACGATGACCGCGATGCCCATTTCCAGCGACAGCAACGCCACGATCGACGGCACCACATTGGGCAGCACTTCGCGCAGCATGATGCCGATGCGGCCATAGCCGGCGATGCGGGCGTTCTCGACATAGTCCATGCGCGACTGGCCCATCGCCTCGGCACGGATGACGCGGCAAAAACGCGTCCAGTCGATGATGGCGATGGCGAGGATGACGGAGCTGAGGCCTGTGCCCAGCACCGCGACCAGAAGGATGGCAAACAATACCGGCGGAAACGCCATCCAGACATCGACGATGCGCGAGATGATGCGGTCGGCCCAGCCGCCGAAATAGCCGGCGACCAGCCCCAGCGTCGAGCCGACAAGGCAGGCGGCGATGGCCGCGGCGAAAGCGACGATGAAGGCGATGCGGCCGCCGAAGATCAGCCTGGATAACAGATCGCGGCCGAGGCTGTCGGTGCCGAGCCAGTAGCCGGGCTCGGCTCCATCGATCCAGAACGGCGGCAGACGCTGGAGCATCAGATCCTGCGCCAGCGGGTCCTGCGGCGCCACCAGCGGCGCGAAGATCGCCGCCAGCAGCGCCAGCAGCAGCCAGCCGCCGGCAAGCCACAGCTTTGCGCCCGAGCCATGCCTTGAAATGGGGCCATCATCCATGGCGCAGCCTCGGGTTGAGCAGCGCGTACATCATGTCGACGGCAAGGTTGATCAGCACGAACAGCAACGCGAAGACCAGCACGATGCCCTGGATCAGCGGCAGGTCGCGGTTGATGACCGCGTCGATCGCCATGTTGCCGAGGCCTTCGTAGGAGAACAGCCGCTCGACGATGACGGTGCCGCCGATGAGGAAGGTGAACTGCACGCCGACCAGCGTCAGCGTCGGCAGAGCTGCGTTCTTCAGCGCCTCGCGTAGGATGACCTGCGTTTCCGAAAACCCCTTCACCCGCGCCAGCACGACATAGTCGAGGTCGAGCACTTCTTTCAGCGACTGTTTCAGCAACTGCGAGATGATCGCCGCCAACGGCAGCGCCAGCGCCACCGCCGGCATCAGCATGTGTTTCAGGAGATCCCAGGTGAGGTCGAGGCGCAGCCGAAGCAGGCTCTCGAACAGATAGAACTGGGTGACGAAGGGCAGGTCGAGTTGTGGCGATACCCGGCCGGAAATATCGAAGATCGGCACCAGAACGCCGAACAACAGGATCAGCACCAGGCCCCACAGGAAATCGGGAATCGAAAGCGCCGCGCCGCTGGCAATGTCGATGCCGGCTTCCACCGCCGTGCCGCGTTCGCGCGCGCCGAGGATCGCCGTGGTGCCGCCAAGTGCCACCGCCATCAGGAGTGCAACGATGGCGAGCTCCAGCGTCGCCGGCAGCCGGTTGAAGACGAGGCCGAGCACGTCTTGCCGCAGCGAAATCGAAGTGCCGAAATCGCCCCTGACGACGCCGGACAGCCAGATGAAGAACTGCTGCACGATGGTCTTGTCGAGGCCGTAGAGCGCGCGCAGCCGTGCAATGTCTGCGTCTGTCGCGCCGGGCGGCAGCATCATGGCGATCGGATCGCCGGGCGCTACGCGGATCACGATGAAGACGACGACGGCCACGCCGAACAGCGTGATCAGCATCGTCAGGAGACGGATCAGGAATCTTTGCAGGAGCATGTATGTCTTTGCAGGAGCCCGCTGGCTCGTATGCCGGATAGAAAATGCGCGCCGTCGCTATGGACGGCGCGCCGCAATTTCAGGCCGGTTAGGCCGGGGTCATCAGGGCCGGCAGCAGCGCGCCGGACACATGCTGGACCACGTTGACGCCCTTGGCATGTACGATCGGCTGCGCGTACTGCATCAGCGGCAGCACATAGGCCTGTTCGGCGATATATTTGTCGACTGCCTTCCAGCCGGCGATGCGCTTGGCCTCGTCCTTCTCGCCCCATAGCGGGTTGATCATGTCGATCAGGTCCTGGCTGTCCCACACCGAATGCGGGCTCGGGCCATACATGGCAAAGCCGGTCGAGGTGGTCGGATCGCCGATGGCATTGCCCCAATTGTAGAAGGCGGCCGGTGCCAGCTTGTCTGCGGCGCGCAATTCGTAGTGCTTGGCGATCTCGTAGACCTCGATCGACGCCTCGATGCCGACCTTGCGCCACATGCCGACGATCGCCTGGATCATCTCATAGTCCTTGGGCTTGAAGCCCTTGGTCGTCTGGATGGTGAACTTGACCGGCTTTTCCAGTGAATAGCCGGAGGCGGCGAGCAGCTCCTTGGCCTTCGCCGGATTGTGCTCGACCTTGATCGACGCGTCGTAGGCCGCGTATTCCGGCGTCTCCAGCGTGTCGATCGGCTGGCCGTAGCCGCGCAGCAGGCGGTCGACCAACAGCTTCTTGTCGATCGACATGACGGCCGCCTGGCGCACGTTCTTGTCCAGCATCGCCTCGATGTCGTTGAAGAAGATCATGCCGATGTCGGAGACGTTCTTGCACGAGCCGGCCAGCCCGTCCTTGGCGATCAGGCGGTCATATTCCTCATAGGGAATTTCGAGCGTCACCTGCGAGGAACCGGACTCGATCTCGGCGACGCGGCTCGCCGCGTCAGTGACGAACTTGATCGTCATATTTTCGAAGGCCGGCTTGCCGCCCCAATAGTTCGGGTTGGCCTTCAGCCGCAGGAAGGCGTTGCGCTCGAATTTTTCGACCATGTAGGGGCCGGTACCGATCGGCGCCTTCTCGAAACCTTCGGCGCCCACCTTCTCGTAATAGGCCTTCGGCATGATGTAGCCGGTCAGGAACGACATCCATTTGAAATACACCGGGTCGAACTGCACGACGTCGCCGATGATCTTGTTGCCGTCGATCTTGAAGTTGTTGACGTTCTTCCACACGAACTGGATCGGGTTGCCGGTCTTTTCGTCACCCGCCCGCTGCAGCGACCAGACCACGTCTTCGGCCGTGAACGGCGAGCCGTCGTGCCAGGTCACGCCTTCGCGTACCGTCATCATGATCTTGGTGCGGTCGTCGTTCCAGCCCCATTCGGTGAGCAGTCCCGGCGCGAAGGACAGGTCTGGCTTCTGCGGGATGAATTGGTCGAACACCGACTGATAGAGCCCCTGGATCGTCGGGTTGACGGCAGAGGGGCCGGTGGTCGGATCCCAGGACGGCAGGTTGACGTTATAGGCGATGGTCAGTTCACCGGCGGCCGCCTTGGCGATCTGCGGCAGGCCGACGGCGGCGACCCCGAGTGCCGCGGCACTGTATCCAAGCAATTCGCGTCTGTTGATTGTCATGGTCGTTCCCCTTGTTGGTTTTCTGTTTCGTCGCGCGGCAATGTCAGTTCATTGGTTCAGTCTTCGTGGGCAGCGGCGCCTTGCCTCTCGTGGCCTCTATCGATCGTCGCTCCTACCTCCCGCCAAGCTGTTGTGCGAGCATGTATCCGGAAGCCGCACCGGTGCCGGCGCCGGGCCATGTCGCGGCACCAGTCAGATGGAGATTGCCGATCGGCGTGTTCCAGCCGGCGTAGCCGCGCGCCGGGCGGTACAAAAAGTTCTGCGCCAGATGATGGCTGCCGCAAACCTGGTCGCCACCGACGAGGTTCGGGTTTTCACGCTCGAGATCGATGGGCGAGAAGACGGCGCGGCCGAGGATCTTGTTTCGTAAGCCAGGCGCGTAGGTCTCGATGATGTCGAGGACGCGTTCGGCGTAGACCTCCTTGACCTTATCCCAATGTGCCGGCGCGATCTTGCCGGCGGCATCGTCGGTGATTTCGGCGGGCAGCATGCGCACCTGCACCCACAGCACATGTCTGCCTGCAGGCGCCCGCGACGGGTCGATCGCTGTCGGCTGGCCGACGACCAGCACCGGTTCGTCCGGTAGCATGCCCGCCAATGCCTGCTGATAGGTGCGTGACATGGCATCGAGCGACGGCGACAGATGCACATAGGCGAACTGCCGCAGCTCCGCTCCGGCGCGCCAGTCCGGCAATTCATCGAGTGCCAGATGGATCATCATCGTGCCCGGCGCGTGGCGGAATTTCTGCATCGCCGTGTCGAAGCCGGCGTCGCCTGAACCATCCGGCAGCAGCTTGCCGGTCAGCGCCTTGGGCGCGACGTCGGCGATGACAGCCTTGGTGGCGGTATGCGTCTCACCGGAAGCGAGCCGCACGCCTGTCGCCTTGCCGGCGGAAACCGTGATCTCGGCCACTTCGGCGCCGATGACGATCTTGCCGCCGGCAGACCTGACCATGCCCGACAATGCCCGGATGATGGTGTCGGCGCCGCCCTTGCCCAGCACCATGCCAAAGCTCTGGTTGGCCATCGATTCCAGATAGGGGAACACGGCACCGCCGGCGATGTCGGGAGCAAAGTCGAGATGCATGCCCCAGGTGGCGAGCGTCGCCCTGATATGAGGCGACTCGAAGTTTTCCTCCAGCCAGGCGCGGGGTGAGGACAGCAGCAGCCGTCCCGTATCGAGCGCCCCCGACATGCCCTTCTTGCGCCACAGGTTCCACGCGGTGCCGGCAAGAGCACGTGCGCTCATCGGCGAACCCAGCAGCCGAAACAGGTGCTCGGCCTCCGCCGGGAAGGCAGAGACCAGTCGGCGCCACGTCGCGGCATCGGCCGCGGAAAAGGCGGCCATGCGGGCAGTGGTCTTTTCCAGATCGTTGCTGACGCCGAACCAGCGGCCGTCCGGAAAGGCGCTGGCGAAACAATCGGCGACCGGCGCGAATTCCAGTCCCTGTGCTTTCAATTCATTTGCATATTTCCGGTGGAAGGCCGAGCCGGCAAACAGGCTCAGATTCATCGCGCCGAAGTCGTGGCGGAAGCCGGGAAGGGTGAATTCGCGGGTCTGGACGGCGCCGCCGATTGTTGCACTGCGCTCGAAAATCCCGGTTTTCCAGCCTTTGAGCGCCAGATGCGCGGCGCATGCCAGAGTGTTGTGGCCCGCCCCGACAAAGATGGCGTCAAATTCGCTCACGCCCCGGTCCCATTTCCTTTATGCTTAAAGATAATTGCAGATGCATATGTTTTCGTCTAGTAGGATATTAAGGGCCGAGACGAGCCTTGATCATCACATGAAAGAGGGAACAGAGACCATGGATACCCAAAAACTCCTTGGCGAAGTCGCGGGCCAGCTTCTTTCAGGCGCCATCAAGGTGGTCGACCTGACGGCGCCGCTCGGGCCGGATACGCCGCTGATCAAGCTGCCGCCGGAACTCGCCGTCGACACGCCGAAGGTCGAGATCCATTCGATCTCCCGCTATGACAAGAACGGCCCGTGGTGGGCCTGGAATTGGCTGAAGCTAGGCGAACATTCGGGAACGCATTTCGATGCGCCGCAGCACTGGATTTCCGGCAAGGACTATGCCGACGGCGCAACCGACACCATTCCGGCGCAGAATTTCGTCGGCCCAGTCAATGTCATCGACTGTTCGAAGGAAGCCGCCGCCGACCCTGATTTCCTGCTCACCGTCGACCACATCAAGGCGTGGGAAGCCAGGCATGGCGCCATCAATGCCGGCGAATGGGTGGTGATGCGCACCGACTGGTACAAGCGCAACGGCTCGGAAGCCGAGTTCCTCAATGCCAACGAGACCGGCCCGCACACGCCCGGCCCGACAGCCGAGGCCATCCAGTTCCTGATCAGCAAGGACATCAAGGGCTGGGGCTCAGAGACGATCGGCACCGATGCCGGCAAGGCCGGCGGCATGGAGCCGCCATTCCCGGCGCACACGCTGATGCACAAGGCCAACCGCTACGGCCTCGCCAGCCTTTGCAACCTCGACCAGCTGCCGCCGAAGGGCGCCATCCTGATCGCGGCGCCGCTCAAGATCGAACACGGCACCGGCAGCCCGATCCGCGCGCTGGCGCTGGTGTCGAAGCAATAGGGCGAGGTGGGTCTTCGGGAGAAGATCATGTGTGTAGGCGAAACTGGGTTGATGGTGTGGCGCCGTAGAGCGCAATTCCACGCGCTTGAACTCCACTGCCTGCCGACGAAGAGCAGCCCCCAATGAAAGCCCCCGATCACATC
>NZ_JAMYMV010000058.1:0-38880 GCF_040318715.1 Mesorhizobium sp. M1050
CCCGCGGCGGCCGGCGGTGAGGCTCCAGGGGTGCCACCGCCCGACCCCCCCCCCCCCCCCCCGGGGCCACACACCACCGCAGCCCCCCCCGTGGGTGTCGTCCGCGCGGGGCCCTTTTTTTGCCGTCGCAAAGAGCCACGAACATCACCTGTCAAGGCATGTTGATGGAGAGTCCAAACCGCCGATTATTGCTTTGGCAGTTTGTGCTTATGAATGCGGATATAATCCTGGACAGCCTTTCGCAGCAGTTCGGTCATGCTGTGCCCGTTGCTGATCGCCAGCAACTTGAACTGCCGCTGCTCCGCAGCCGTCAGGTAGTAACCGCAGCGGATCATCTCCTCCTCGCGTATCTTCTTTCCGGCGATGGGGTCCTTTTTCTGACCTTGCCGCAGCAGCTTTCGGAAATCAGGCCCGACTGCCGGGGATGGCTTTGTCGGTTCCTGCATCTGGGGCGTAGCTTGCTCCTTGATCCCTGATGGCTTGGCCTTCTGTGGGATGAACATGCTGGGCAGCGCTGGCGGCTGCGTGGAGATCGCCTTCATCATGCGGGCTTTCTTGTCGTCACCAGGTTTCGGTGCGGTTTCTTCACTCATGCCGCGTTCCTTGTGGCTTCGATGAAGGTTTGCAGAAGGTCGTCGAAGACCCCTTCGCTCTCGGCAATCGCCTTCGCGTCGGGCACCTCGGGGCTGTAAAGGGTCTGCCCGGTCTGAAGGTCGCGGTAGGCAACGCGATTGTGCAGGACGTGTTCCGCAATCGGTGTCCCGTTGGCCTGGATGATGGCGCGCAGTTCTGTCAGGGCTCGCGCCCTGCCATCGATGATGGTCTGCTTGGTCAGCACGAATATCGCAGGCAGCGGTCTACCCCGGCTCTCGACCGCCAGCGCGATGTAGTGGTCGGTGATCTGGATGGCGGCGGTCACATCGTCGAGGGCAAAATAGACCGGCACGACGACAATATCGGCGGCGAAGAGCCCGGCCATGAGGTTGTCATTTGTGGTGCCTTCCGTATCGATCAAGACGACCGAGCGTTCTCCGTTGTGAGTGGTTGCTGCGCGAAGGATTTCCTGCGGCGTCATCGCGCTCACCATCGTAAGTTTGTCAGGACGATTGCCAGCTTCGCCCAGCATCTCGAACCAGCGGTTCATGTTCTGCCGCCGGTCGCCATCGATAAGAGTGACCGAATAGCCCCGATGCAGCGCGACGGATGCGAGGGTGCGCAGCACCGTCGATTTGCCAGTGCCGCCCTTTGGGATCGCAGCGGAGATGATCATGGGGCCTCCTTCCGGCGTTGTCTCCTTGTTTCCATGTTAACATGGGAACAAGTCATCATGGACACATGGAACAATGTCACGGTCGAAACATGGTGACATTGTCGACGGGGAAGGCTGGTTTGGCAACCCAGGCGCGCATCGATAAGGGTTCGCTTAAGGTGCGGTTTTGCGCAGCTGCTATCTTCATCGAAGAAGGGTCCGGCGGGCTAATCCAACTGCGCGTTTCCGACTAAGCTTTTCCGGCTGCGCATTAGGAGCCGATGTTTCCATGTCAACATGGAAACAAGTCGTCAACGCATCACAGACACATCGCCTCAAATCACGATTGGAACATTTCGCCCGCGCTGCTGCCGCTGACAACTGCGCCGGTGAGAAAACGTGCGCCCGAAATTTTCATCCCTCGTCTACTTTGTCCTTATTGGCAGGATAGCCTATTTTGTGATACACACAAAATAGGCGGCGCAGCCCTGGTGGGCCTTAGCGCCCGCAAGCGGGCTTGAGAGATGGATGCAGACGCCCAGAAAGCGGCGGTCAAGAGCGCGTCACGACGCTATGGCGAGGTGACGCACATCCGGTTTTCGGCTGACGAGTTGGCAAGCCTCAAAGCCATTGCGGAGCGGGACGGCGTGACCGTCAGCGAGGTCGTCCGGCATCTGGTGCGGGCAGAGGCCGGGCATCTGCCTATCGCGGCAGAGGAGTTGCGGCCGGCGATCGTGGACATGACCGATCAGCTGCGGCGCGTCGGCATCAATTTCAATCAGGCCGTGCGCGCCATGAACGACGGCCGTGTTACCCATGATGAGGATCTTGAGCAGGCGCTGATCGCCGTGGGCGACCTCGTGCGGCAGTTTCGCGATGAACTGAAAACGATGACAGTCGAGTCTCGCAAGGCGAGGGAAGCCAGGCCATGAGCGGTCGTCTTGCTGGCTACGCGGCCGAAATCGAACGCTATCTGCGGGGCGAGCCACCCGGCGTGAAGCGTGAGGATCTGGACGACTACAAGTCAGTGATGGGCGCCGGACGCGCGGCCAGCGAATTTCAGGCGATGAAGAGTTATGAGCTGACCGGTGGCGGCGGACGCCTCGGGCAAGGACAAGCCGGCTCGACAGTAAGTGGCGGCAGGAGCGCCCCTCGTTCTTCGCGGGGAGGGTTGGGGACGGCGGGAAGCTCCGTCTCCAGCGGTGCACCGAAGTCCACTGCTGCTGCGAGCTCGCCAAACGCCACTAGCGCGCCGATCATGGTCTATGGCGCCACGCTCGCCGGTTTCCGGCCGGAAGAGGAGGAGGAAGACCGGAAGCGGCGCGGCGGCGGAGGCCGTGGCCGTGATGCTGTTCGTCCGAGCGGTACAGGGCGAGCAGCGCGGGCGGGCTATCAGGCGCGGGCCGTGGCGGCACGGGCAGGCTATGCGGCGGGTGCGCAGCCTGCCGTGTTTAAAGTCATGCCCAATCCTCCGTCGACCAGGGAAGCCGCCGCGCGGCTGCTCAATTACATCGGCAAGCGCGAGGACGAAAAAGGCGAGAAACACGACATCGAGATTTTCGACGAGGATGGTCAGATGCTTGCGACAGGCGGCGCACGAAAGGCGTTCCTGGAGACGTTTTGCGAGACGTTCGAACCGCCCCTGGAAAATACCAATTTTCTGGAGGTTCGTTTCGAGCTCGCCAGCGAGGTCACCGGTGCCGCCGTGAGCGAGGCGCTGAACAAGGCCTTCGGTGCAAAACCGTTCATCTATGCGCAGGACGGACAGACGGTGGAGGTTTACGCGCACACCGATGAGCGGGCTGGACCGCTCGCCAAGGTCCTGGCCGGTGGTCGGGAGAATTCGCGCAGCAAGGCGCTCGACAAGATCGAGGCGCGGTTGTCTGAAACCATGGGCGAGGCGGGGGTGGCCGCCAGGGCAGAGGTAACGGCGGCTGTGAGCCGTGAACCCAAAGCAAAATATTTCCTGCAGAAGTTCATCCGCACCCACAGTCACCTCCGTCACGCAAATGGCGAGCCCGTGCCTGGGGTGAAGAACTCCACGAAGGCTGCGGCTTCAGTCTATGAACAATGGCGCCCGCAGTTTTCGGGGCGTGAGCGCCGCAATGCCTATCACCTGCTTTTCTCGGCAAGAGCCGGCACCGATGCCAACGCCGTCATGGCTGCAGCGCGCGCCGTGCTCGAGGAGCGAGCGCCAGGATACAAATTCGTCCTGGCGCATCACAACGACACCAAGCACGTCCATATTCATGCAATGGTGCAGGCACGGTCAGCCGATGGCGAGCGCCTGAAATTCTACAAGCCTGATCTCGCAGCTTGGCGCGAGACTTTTGCGGAAAAAGCACGCGAGAACGGCATTGCGATGGTGGCGACGCGGCGCATGGATCATGCGATGACACGACCATTCACGAAGGAGCATGCTGGAGCTTATAGCCGCGCCCAGAGCGATCCGCGCTACCAGGTCAGCGCCAGGACGATCGAGCGAGTGGAAGCCAAGCGGCAACGCCGTATCGATGGGCAATCCCTTGTCGTCAACGGCGATGCAATCGCTGCCGCATGGCAAAAGACTGTGACGACGATGCGGACCGCGGGCATAGTCGGTCAGGCTCTCTCGGCAGCAGAGTCGATCGGCAACGATTTTCTTGAGTTCCGTCGCGATCGGGCAGGGGGAGGGCACTCAAACCCAACTACGGATCGCGCAGCAGACGACAAGCAGGGCCAGAAGTCTTTTCTGTCCCATCCCGGCATGAGAGAATTGAATGCACTGATAGGAGATTTGGACATGGCGCAAACCCCCTTGGAAATGCGGCGTCAGATGGCCCGCGTCAATCAGGCTCTCGACAACATGCGCGAGACGCTGCCGCCGGCGCATCAAGGACAGTTCGAACAATACCGTGAAGAGGTCAACAACAAGATGCATGATCGTCTCGCGCGGCTGCAATTCGAGCGGCAGCAGCAGCGTCGTGGTGGCGGTGGCGAGCCGATCCCCGAGCGTGAGGCACGAGGGCGAGACCTTCCAGCTCCGGACGATCCCCGCCAGCCGGAGCAGCCGCGCACAGGCACCGAGCAGGAGAAGGTGAGAGCCAAGCAGAAGGACGCCAACAAGCAGAAGGCTCATCAAGCAGAAGAGCAGGACCGCAAGACACAGCGCTCAAACGAGAACGATTACGAGCGATGACCAAGGGCCGACCTAGCGTCCTCGCGCGGTGGACGCATTCGTCACAGAATGATCAGGCTGGATGGCAGCAATGCTCCCGACTCCGTCGCAGAGTTCAATTTTTGCGATTGCCTGAAAATAGACATGTCCTACGACGGCTGGGGTCGCGTTTTCACACAAGCAGACAACGGTGATTTAGCAAACTTCGCACCCGAGGTGCACATTTCTTTCCCAGCGCTTGATGATCATTCTTTGGTGGGATTGCTGGCCGAGCGGGTCGGATGCCTAAGATTGGTAGGCGTCATACCGGTCTGCTGACGGAATACCCGGCTGAAATGCCCGGCATTTTCGAAACCGCATCGGTATGCGATTTCCCCTATCTGCAAGTCGCTGTCCTCCAGCAGGGACTTCGCATAATGCACCCGTAGCGCGAGATACGCCGCCATCGGGCTGACGCCCAATTCAGTCCCGAAAAGACGCTCCAGCTGGCGCCTGGAACAATTCAACCGGCCTGCGATCTCGGTGATCGAGACTTTCTCCTGGATATTGCTTTCCATCAACAGAAGAGCCCGCTTTACCGCGCGGCTCGACGCTTCGGGAAACAGATCCCCGACGGGCTGCACGTCCCTGGTGTTTCGAATACGATCAAGGACAAGGATCTTGGCGGCTTTTTCCGCCGCTTTCCGACCGATGAATTGCGACACGAAATAGCCGGCAAGGTCAGCCGCACCCGTGCCGCCGGCACAAGTGGAGCGGCCACGGTCGACGGAAAACAGACTATCGGCATGTGCGTTCACATCGGGGAACTCAGCCCGAAAATCCTTGATGTGGAACCAGCTGACGGCGGCGCTATAGCCATCCAGCAACCCGTAACGGGCAAGCGCGAAACTTCCCGTGCAAAGCGCGGTAAGAGGCACCCCCTTCTCAGCGGCTCGCAAAAGGAATGCCTCTTTCTCTGAACTGAGGGCTCGATTGGTGTCAAGCAGGCCACCGACCACGACGACGTTGTCAAAGTCCTCCGGATTGCCGATCTCCTTCGTCGGAAGCAATTCGACGCCGCAGCTGGCCCTGATTGGCAGGCCGCGTTCGCCAATGATCTGCCAGTCGAATTCGACCCTGCGGCTCCGGTCGCCCTCATCGCCCGCCAGGCGCAACGTGTCGATGAAGAGCGACAGCGGTGACAAGGTGAAGTCGCGAACCAGGAGAAAAGCAAACCTCTTGGCCATTCCTTTTACCTAGGCTGTCCTTGTGCGTTGTTCGATTAGCAGTGTGGGTCGGATCCGTCAGTGTCCCCCCGACGGGTGTGATTTGATGACCGCTGTATATTGTGTACCAAGAAAATACAATCCGTTGACTCGCTCACCAACGCATGCGATTCTTCCTCCCAGACTAAATGTCATTGACTATCAGAATCATTCCGAAGGTGCGCGATGAAGGGCAGCAAGGGCAGTCTCTACGACGATCTGAAGCGTCGCATCCTGACGATGGAACTTGATCCTGATGAGGATCTGGATGAGGTGGCGCTCAGCGAGCGCTACGGTCTCTCGCGGACCCCAGTCAGGGAAATCTTCCGCAGATTGGAGGGCGAAGGATACATCGAAATCCGTGCGAACAGGGGAGCCCGGGTTGTCCCGATGAACCATTCGACACTTCGGCATTTCTTCTTGGTCGCGCCCATGATCTACGCTGCCATCGGCCGATTGGCCGTCCAGAATTTCAAGCCCTCACAGCTTTCGGATCTGAAGGACACACAGGAGCGTTTCCGCAAAGCAAGTGTGTCCAGCGACGCGCTTTCCATGGTGCTTGAGAACAACAGATTTCACGAGATCATCGGCGAGATGTCCGGCAATGCCTACCTTCAGCCGAGTCTCGGAAGGCTGCTGATAGACCACGCCCGTATCGGTCACACATTCTTTCGGCCGCGCAACGCTGACATGCGCAAGCGGCTTCAGTTAGCAGTCGAACACCACGACGGCTTCATCTCTGCTATCGGCGCTCACAAAGAGGATGCCGTTGTCGACCTCGTGTTCGAGCATTGGGAACTGTCGCGCGAAAACATGGAGATGTTTATCGCGCCCCAAGGATTGAAGGCCGATGCCCTCGTTGGCGATCCTTGACCGCATCGCTGTAATCGATCCCGGTGAAATTCGAAGACCCAACTTTCCGGATTACCTCCGGGTTGGGATCATCCCATTTGCTCAAATCACGTGACAGAGCGGGCTCTAAACGCACTGCGCGAGAGGAATGCTCGCTCTCGCTGCTTCTGGTCTTGAGGCAGTTTGCCGGCAATCGGATAGTCGTCGGCAAACTCAGCCGAACCCAATTGACCGGTCCCGGATCGTCCTTGCGAGCAGGTAGTGTGTTTTCAAAATATAAAAATTGTGTACGCAGATAATACAATCCATTGACTCCCTGACGACCCTGTGCGATTTTCCAAGCCATCAAATGCGATCGGCGGGTTCGGGGCACTGAGAATTCTCGCGTGAGAAGTTCGCAGACGGCTTCGTGCGTCTCGAAAAGCGCATTCGTCGAAACGGCCACTCCATCGACGGAGGAATGACTTGAAATTCGAGGGTATCTATACGCCAGCGGTGACGCCGCTTGAGCCCGATGGGCAGATTGATCGCTCCGCCTTCGCGGCAGTTCTTGAGTCACTCATCGACGCCGGGGTGCACGGCATCATCG
Organism: Mesorhizobium sp. M1050; assembly: GCF_040318715.1. Lineage (NCBI taxonomy): Bacteria > Pseudomonadati > Pseudomonadota > Alphaproteobacteria > Hyphomicrobiales > Phyllobacteriaceae > Mesorhizobium > Mesorhizobium sp. M1050. The sequence goes on from NZ_JAMYMV010000058.1 coordinate 7,092, forward strand.
TCGGTGGTTCGACGGGCGAATACTACGCGCAGAGCGCCCAGGAGCGCTTCGATCTCGCCGCCTATGCCAAGGAGGTCATTGGCACCCGGCTCCCGCTCATCGTTGGAACGGGGGCCATCAGGACGGAAGACTCGGTCGAATATGCCAAGGCGGCGAAGGAAATTGGCGCTGATGCCATCCTCGTATCGTCGCCTCCCTACGCCTTGCCGACCGAAAGAGAAAACGCCGTTCATGCGCTGACGGTGGACCGCGCAGCGAACCTGCCGATCATGCTCTACAACTATCCGGCCCGCATGGGCGTCACCATGCGGGAGGACTTTTTCGCCCGCGTTGGCAGATCCAAGAATGTCGTGGCGATCAAGGAAAGCTCGGGTGAAATGAGCAACGTCCACCTGCTCGCCCGTAAGTTTCCGCACATCTCGCTTTCCTGCGGCTGGGACGACCAGGCGCTCGAATTCTTTGCATGGGGCGCCAGGAGCTGGGTTTGCGCCGGCTCCAATTTCCTGCCGCGCGAGCATGTCGCGCTCTACGAGGCCTGCGTGCTCGAAAAGAACTTCGACAAGGGCCGCGCCATCATGACCGCGATGCTGCCGCTTATGGATTTTCTGGAGTGCGGAAAATTCGTCCAGTCGATCAAGCACGGCTGTGAGTTGATAGGCCTGAAGGCAGGCCCGGTGCGGGCGCCACTGCGCTCGCTCAATTCAGAAGAAAAGCGAACTCTCCAGACTGTCGTCGCCACCTTGAAGCGCACGGTCGCCCATATCACGTCGGGAGCAAACCATGCATGACCCTTTGACCGCTGCCGAATACAAGGCGATTGCCGCAGGCCTTCAATTTCCGACCAATGCCTTCATTGATGGTGCATTTCGTCCGGCGAATTCCGGCAAGACATTCAAGACGACCAATCCAGCGACGGGCGATACGCTTGCCGAGATCGCGGCGTGCGATGCTACCGATGTCGATTTCGCAGTCGCCAAGTCCAGGCAAGCTTTTGACGACGGCCGCTGGCATCTCCGCTCGCCCAGTGAACGCAAGGCCGTACTCCTCAAATTCGCGAAGCTTCTGGAGGATAACCGTCACGAACTCGCGGTCATGGAGAGCCTCGACAGCGGCAAGCCGGTCCGCGAATGCCAGACCGTGGATGTTCCGGACACGATCCATACTCTCCGCTGGCATGCCGAACTGATCGACAAACTCTATGACAACGTTGCCCCCGTGGGCTCGAACGCGCTGACCATGGTTGTGCGCGAACCGGTCGGCGTCGTCGGGTGCGTCCTGCCCTGGAATTTTCCGCTGCTGATGCTGGCCTGGAAAATCGGTCCGGCGCTTGCCGCCGGATGCTCCGTGATCGTGAAGCCGGCCCAGGAGACGACGCTGACGACGCTTCGTGTCGCGGAGCTGGCGCATGAGGCGGGCATCCCCGCAGCCGTCTTCAATGTCGTCACCGGCAGCGGCAAGGAAGTCGGTGAGCCGATCGGCATGCATATGGATGTCGACATGGTGGCGTTCACCGGATCGACACCGACAGGTCGCCGTTTCCTGCATTACGCGGCGGACTCCAACCTCAAGCGCGTCGTGCTGGAATGCGGCGGCAAGAACCCGGCGGTGGTTCTCGATGATGCCGAAGACCTCGACCTCGTCGCCGAGCAGGTGGTCAACGGCGCGTTCTGGAACATGGGGGAGAATTGCTCGGCCACGTCGCGGCTCATCGTCGACGCCAAGATCAAGGACGAATTGCTGCAGCGGATCGGCGCCTATATGCGCGAGTGGAAGACCGGCGATCCGCTCGACCCGGAAAACCGCATCGGCGCGCTGGTCAGCAAGAACCATTTCGAGAAAGTGAAATCCTTCCTCGGCGACGTGAAGACCGAAAAGCTTTCCGTCGTCCATGGCGGGGCCACGCATAAGGGCATCTACATCGAGCCGACCATCGTCGACGGCGTCACGCCTTCGAGCCGCCTCTTCCAGGAGGAGATCTTTGGACCGATCCTTTCGGTCACGACGTTCAATTCGCTTGCCGAGGCGATAGCTCTCGCCAACGACACGAATTACGGGCTGACCGCATCCGTCTACACAGGCAGCCTGCGCAAGGCGATCAAGCTCTCGCGCGAAATCCGGGCGGGCGTCGTGACCGTCAACTGCTTCGGCGAAGGCGACGCAACGACGCCGTTCGGCGGCTACAAGGAATCCGGCTTCGGCGGACGCGACAAGTCGGTCTTCGCGCACGACAACTACTGCGAATTGAAGACGGTCTGGATCGACGTATCGGATCGTTCAATCGACGAGACCATCCGGTGACCGACATCGTCGTCAAGCGTCTTCCGGCGGAATCCGGAACCTCGGGCTGGGAGGCGATCAGCAGACGCGGCTTCCCCGTCCGGACGCTCGACGGCGACGTTTCGGCCGACTGGCTGATCATCGGTGCCGGCTTCGCGGGCCTCTCCGCCGCGCGGCGGCTGTCTCAACTGCGGCCTGACGACAAGATCGTCGTGCTGGAGGCGGGTGAGATCGCCAAAGGGACCTCGGGCCGGAACTCCGGCTACATGATCGACGTTCCGCACAATATCTCGTCGGGCGAATATTCCGTCGCCGATGATGCCGAGACAAGGACGGAGATCGCCCAGAACCGTTTTGCGATCGCTTTCGCCGCCGACGCCGCCGCCGCATATGGCATGACCGTGCGCACCTTCGACCCATCGGGAAAGATCAATGCTGCGGCGACAGACCGCGGGATGAGGCTCAACGAAAGCTACGGCCACTCGCTCGCTGGCATTGGCGAAGAGCACCGCTTCCTGGATGCGGACGAAATGCGGGAGATCACCGGCTCATCATACTACCGGGGAGGTCTCTACACGCCGGGCGCCGTGATGATCCAACCTGCAGACTATATCCGCGGGTTTGCGGCCGGGCTGGCATCGAAAGCCGACATATTCGAGCACTCGCCGGTGCTCAAACTGGAGCGCCGGAGCGGGATGTGGAAGGCCATGTCGCGCAACGGAAGTGTGACCGCTCCGAAAGTCATCCTGGGCGTCAATGGCCACGTCGAGGATTTCGGCCACTTCCGCGGCCGCCTTATGCACATCTTCACCTACGCATCGATGACCGCCCCTTTCACGTCGAGGTCCACCGGCAAGGACAGGTGGGCGTTACTCCCGGCCGATCCGATGGGGGCGACGGTCAGGAAGATCACATCAGATGGGTCTTCGCGTATCGTGATCCGGACCAGGTTCACCTACGACTGGACCGTCCAGGTCGGCGAGAAGCGCTTGGCCGGGATTGGCGCTGAGCAGCGGACATCCCTGGACGCCAGGTTTCCGGACCTCAAGGATGTGCCGTTCGAGCACGTCTGGGCCGGGCGGCTTTGCCTCAGCCGCAACCATGTGCCGGCCTTCGGCGAAATAGAAGAGGGCCTCTACTCGGCGTGCTGCGAGAACGGTCTCGGGACCGTGAAAAGCACGCTCGCGGGCGTCATGGCCGCCGATCTGGCGACCGGCACCCACTCGGACATGCTCGACAAATTCTCGGATCAGCCGGAGCCCGCCAGGCTCCCTCCGGAGCCGCTCGCATGGCTCGGCGTCAACACCGTGATCCGATTGCAGGAATTGCGTGCAGGCCGCGAGGGATGAGCCCTCGCCGCGCAATATGAGGACTGAGCCGACCGCAAAGTCTTCAAATGAGAATGGGAACAACAATAAGGAGTGAGTAAAATGAAGACGTTGTGGAAAGCGCTCTGCGCTGCCGCGATGGTCGGTATGACCATGCTGTCCGCGCAGGCGGAAGAAAAGACCATTACCATAGGCACGATGTCCTGGGAGGACCTCACCCCGATCACCGGCATCACCAAGAAGGTGCTCGAAGATTCCGGCTACACCGTGAAGGTGGTGCCTTTCTCAGAGTGGGGCATCGCCTACGCCGCGTTGGCCAAGGGCGACGTCCAGATCCTCGCCTCGCAGACGGACTATGTCGCCCAGGACTACTGGGACAAGAACAAGAAAAAGCTCGAGAAGATCTCTCCGGTTTCGCACGGTCTTTTCCAGGGCGTTGCGGTGCCGAAATACGTGACGATCGAATCGATGGACCAGCTGAATGACAACGCCGACAAGTTCGGCGGCAAGATCGTCGGTATTGAGCCGGGATCGGGTCTGATGCGTGATACGGCGAACTCTGTGAAGGCATACGATCTGAAACTTCAGCTCGTCGAAGGCAGCACCGCGGCCATGACCGCAGCGCTCAAATCGGCAACCGACCGCAAGGAATGGATTGCTGTCACCATCTGGGAACCGTCGTGGATGATGCAGAAATATGACGTGAAGTTCCTCAAGGATCCGAAGGCAATCTTCCCGCCGCCGCAGAGCTATTACTGGATCGGCAAAAAGGGTTTCTCGGCTGACAATCCGCACGCACGCGAGGTCATCGCCAGCGTCTACGTCCCGCTCGCCGACATCACCTCGATCAACTCCGCCGTCAACGAAGGCAAGACCATGGACGAGGCCATCAAAGCCTGGACCGATAGCCATGCCGATCTCCTGAAGCGCTGGGAGAACATCAAGGCCGAATAATCGTCCGGCGGGTCGTCGACATCGGCGGCCCGCCTCGAAACTTCGAAGAACGCGAAGGCCGACGCCAAGCCGGCCCATGGGGAACGCAATGAACAGTGCGATGAAGGACTCCAATGAAGTGCTGGTGGACTGCCAGTCCGTATGGAAAATTTTCGGTAGCCGCGCTCAGGCTGCCGTCAAGGCCATAACCGAACGTGGGCTATCCAAAAAACAGGTGCTGCAGGACTTCGACTGCGTGGTGGGCGTCTCCGATGCCAGCTTCCAGGTCCGCCGTGGTGAGATATTCTGCGTCATGGGACTCTCGGGGAGCGGCAAGTCGACACTGATCCGCCTCCTTAATCGTCTGATCGAACCAAGCCTCGGCAAGATCACGGTGAAGGGAAAGGAGATCGCCAAGCTGAATGCTGCAGAACTCCGCGACATGCGCGCCCGCAACATCGGTATGGTGTTTCAGAGCGTGGCGCTTCTCCCCAACAGGACGGTGCTAGAGAACGCCGCCTTCGGTCTTGAGGTGCGGGGCATTGCGAAAGAGGAGCGCAACAGGACCGCCCGCGCAACCCTCGAAAAAGTAGGCCTTGGCGACTGGACGTCGCGCTATCCCGCCGAACTGTCCGGCGGCATGCAGCAGCGCGTCGGCCTCGCCAGGGCATTGGCGGCGGACCCCGAAATCATTCTCATGGACGAGCCGTTCAGCGCGCTTGACCCGCTGATCCGCCGCCAGTTGCAAGACGAATTCCGCAACCTCACCAAGTCGCTTGGCAAGTCGGCAGTGTTCATCACCCACGACCTCGAGGAAGCCATCCGCATCGGCGACCGCATCGCCATCATGAAGGACGGCGTCATCGTCCAGGTCGGCACGGCTGAGGAAATCGTCACCAAACCCGCCGACGAGTATGTCTCCGATTTCGTGGCGGGCATATCCAGGATCCATCTGGTCAAGGCTCACTCCGTGATGCGTCCCGTGGCCGAGTTCAAGAGCTCGCAGCCGCAGTGTGATGTGAACGCGCTGCTTCGGACGTCGCCGGAGGCCGACATTGGCGAACTCATCGACCTCACCATGCAGTCCGAACGCGACGCGGTCGCTGTCGTGGAGAATGGGACCGTCATCGGTATCGTCACCATCCGTGGCTTGCTGCGAGGCGTTGCTGGGGCGCCCGCAAGAGAGCTCGCTGCGGCATAGTTCGGGAGGAGCGAAATGGACACGTCATTCATTACCGACACTTTCGATGCCTGGACGGACACGGCACTTGGCTGGATCAGCGACAACGGCGAATGGTTATTCGACGCTTTCAGGACCGTGCTTGAGGGCACTTACGACGGTGTCCTGTGGCTCCTGCAACTCGCACCGTTCTACTTGATCGCAATCATCGCGGCGCTGCTCGCATGGCGATTGATCAATCCCTTGTCTGGCGTCGTCGCCGGGGTCGCCCTGATCTTTTGTGCGGTCATGGGGCTCTGGACCGAAACCATGAGCACTTTGGCCCTGGTGACTACCGCCACGATCCTCGCCCTTGCCGTCGGCATTCCAGTTGGGATCGTGGCGGGCTTCGTCAAGTCGTTCAACCGGTTTCTCGAACCAGTGCTCGACCTGATCCAGACGCTTCCGCCCTATATCTACCTGCTTCCTGCGATCGCGCTATTGGGCTACGGGCCGGCGACTGCGCTCGTCGCTACTGTCATCGTCGCCATGCCGCCCGCCATCCGGCTCACGTCGCTAGGCATTCGGATGACGCCGCACGAATTTATCGAGCTTGGCCAGGCAAGCGGCCTGACGCCGTGGCAGATGTTCATCAAGATCAGGCTGCCTTTTGCCATCCCGAGCATAATGGCCGGGATCAACCAGAGCCTGATGATGGCCTTCGGCATGGTCGTCATCGCCGGCATCGTCGGTTCGGGAGGTCTCGGAGAGACAATCTACACAGCCGTGCGCACGCTCGACATCGCCACTTCGATCAACGCCGCGATCGCGATCGTCATCCTGACCATGATGCTCGACAGGCTCACACAGAGCGCGGCGCATCGCGCCGAGGGACGTGTAAGATGAACCTTGATCTGGTGCAGTTTTCGCCGGGGGCTTACCTCGCCCCCGCAGTGGATTGGCTGAACAAGAACTTCCATCCGTTCTTCGACGCGCTGACCAAGTTGATCGAGGCGGTGTTGGGCGCCATCGAAACCGCTCTGCTCTACCCGCCACCCTATGCAACGATCGTCTTGGCTGCCCTTCTCGCCGCGTTCTTCGTCAGCGTTCGGGTTTCCGTGGTGACAGCCATCGCGCTTGCATTCTGCCTGCTGGCGGGTTTTTGGACCGCTTCGATGCAGACCCTGGCGCTGGTGACGGTGGCGGTGATCATCTCCGTGTCGATCGCCTTTCCGCTTGGCATTTTGGCATCGCGCTACCGGAAGTTCGAAGCCGCGATCCGTCCCGTGCTGGACATCATGCAGACCGTCCCGCCATGGGTCTATCTCATCCCCGCCGTCATGATCTTCAGCCTCGGCCGCGTCCCGGCGATCATCGCGACGATCGTCTACGGCATTCCTCCGATGCTGCGCCTGACAACCCTGGCCTTCAACCAGGTGCCCAAAGACCTGCTGGAGCTCGGCCAAGCCACCGGCGCCTCGCCACGGTCTGTTCTGTTCAAGATCGAAATCCCTTCGGCCACCCCGACGCTCCTGGTTGGCCTCAACCAGTGCATCCTCCTGTCGCTGGCCATGGTCGTCCTGGCGGGCCTCGTCGGGGCTGGTGGTCTTGGAGCCGAGGTGACGCGGGGATTGACGCGGATGGAAATGGGCCTGGGCCTGCGGGCCGGACTGTCGATCGTCGCCGTCGCCATCCTTCTCGACAGGGTCTCCAGGGGCGTGCTGCAGCGCAGCCAGGCGCCTGGCGCGAAGGCCGCTTGAACCGCGAAGGAAAACACCATGCGCCGCAGTTTCTTCTGCATCGATTCACACACCTGCGGCAATCCCGTCCGCCTGGTCGTGGGAGGCGGTCCCTTGCTGCCTCACATCCCAATTGCCGAGCGACGCGACCTGTTCGTACGCGACCATGACTGGATCCGGCAGGCATTGATGTTCGAACCGCGCGGACACGACATCATGTCGGGCGCGATCATCTATCCTGCGTACCGTCAGGATTGCGATTTCGCCGTGATCTTCATCGAAGTCAGCGGATGCCTGCCGATGTGTGGTGCCGGCACGATCGGGCTGGTGACGGCGGCAATCGAAGAGGGCCTCGTAACGCGCGAAGCGCGATGGATGCGGGATTTGCGGTTGAATTCGACGCAGCGGATTCTTGAGATTCCTCCGCCGCATCGAAATGCTAGTTTATTGTCGGATGCGTGGGCTCGGAGAGATCGCACCTTGTTTAGGATAGCCGCAACCGCCGCTTCTTTTTCTGGCGCTATGCGTGTTGTCACCGCTTTGGCCGCCAACGCGGAAAAATCTATGGCGGCATAAGGTGGCACACCTGCAGTGTCGCTTGCTTTCGGCCGTTCTTTCACGATGGTGCGCCGGCCCCGCGGCGGAGCCATACGCCCGGCTTTTGCGGCGAATGTCGCGCCGCGCCGCAGGCGGGTCTGCAAGAGGCCTGAGCGGTACGCCGATGCTGTCGGCACAATCGTCGGGAGCGCAGGAGATGGAACCGCCGCGGAAGCGTCCAACGCAGGTCTTTTCGTGCGCGAAGTGTCGGTAGAGGCGGGCAGGGGCATGAATGCGCGTTTGGCGAGCTGGCCGTCGGCGAAATAGAAATTGCGCGTGCCGAGGATTGGCAGTTCCCCACGCGGCAATATGATGACCTTGTTCTTGTCGAGCGTACGGATTTCATCCGGCCGCATGAGGGGCCGCCGCACTTCCTTGCGGTGCTCAGAGCGCGTGTAATAAGTGTCGAACAACGTTGCCTTGGTGCGCGTCACGTCTTTTTGCACGTCCGACGTTTCGCCGAGCTGCTCGGAAACGTAACGCAGATCGTCAGCGTCCTGAGCACCGAAAAAGATCTGCACGCGAGCGGCGTTGATGAGCGTCTTGCGTCCTTCCTGGCGATAAATCTCGTCTACAGCCTTCAGCGACTGTACGAAAAACCACATAGAAACGCCATTGCCGCCGAGCACGCTCGCCATTTCGGTCACGTTCTCGAGCTTGCCGAGGTTCTGGAACTCGTCGAGCAGCACAAGCACCGGATGCTCTTCCGGACGCGGCATGGTTTCCGACATGAAGTTCATCATCTGCGTAATCAGGACGTTGAACAACGGTCCAAGCGACGTAATCTGCTCACGCCGCACGTCGAGATAGAGAGACATCCGATCACGCTTGAGCTTGCGAATATCGAACGTGCTGCGCGACGTAGCTCGCATCAGGCGCTCGTTGAGAAAGGGAGCCATGCCGGTGCGCACGCCGGCGTAGATTCCGGAAAACTGCCGCTCGGACATCTCAAAATAGGGCAGCAGGGTTTGCAGCGTGAAATGCGAACATTCGCGGCGGCGTTCCTCCCGCAGCGAGCCAATGAATTCCAGGATCGGCTGCTCGGCACCGTTCATGATCTCGAGGATTGTGGCGAAGGTCTTCTTCTCGTTCGGGATCGCAGGCGATTCCATGACGAAGGACGCGATGCCGGTAAAGAGGAGGCGGGCGTCGTTAACCCAGTAGGGATCCGCGTTCGAATGGGGGCGCGGAAACAGCGCCGCAGCAATATTGCGAAGGTCGATGTCGCGCTGTGCTGAGTCCAGCGAGATGAAGTCCATGGGATTGTAGCATGCGGTATTGCCGTCCGGATCAGCCGGCGCGAAACGCACCACGCGGCTCATGGTCGAACGGTAGCCAGCAGTCGCCGCATAGGTCTCACCCCGTAGGTCGAGAACCACGAGCGAATGCAGCCAGCTCAAGGCGTTCGGGATGATGAGAGACGTACCTTTACCGGACCGCGGCGGCCCTATGACGAAGCCGCCGACATCATCGCCATCAATCCACAATTTCTTGCCGCCGATCAGCTTGCGCTGCGCCAAGCGGATCTTGCCGGAGCGCTGATCGCGGCCGGGCGACAGAATTCCGGCAAGCCTGCCGCCGGCTCGACCGACGAAGACGCCGCCAACTTTCGTCAGGCCGGTTTTTGATAAATCGCTCATAGTCATGAAGCGAGAGTCATTGCGCTTTCTCGGGCGCATGAGAAACAGGCTGACCAGTGGCAAGAGAAACCCTAACGCTCCCACTGCAACGGCGTATTGTACCCGGCCAAAATCCCTCGCCATCGTGTCCGCCCACGCCTGACGAACGACTGGCAAGGGATCGGCGTTCAACTGGTCGAACAGGACGTGGGAGCCCGTCCGGTACCAATCCGTCGCGGCATAGGCGACCGTGAAGAGCAGGACGCCCAAGGCCATCGCCATGAGCATCATGAAAATTGCTGTTGCGACTTTCTGCATGGATGGGGCCCGCTAGATCGTCTCGGCCTTGGTGAACTTGATCTCACTGATGCCGCGTCGTCCGCCTTCGGTGCGGACCATCTGGACGACCACCGGGATGACCTCGCGCAGGTAGTCGAGGATTTCGCTTCGTGAGAGGCCTGAACTGCCCTGCATGACCATCAGCGCCAGCCGCTCGTAGGCGGACCGGGCGGAATTGGCATGGACGGTCGTGAGCGAACCAGGATGGCCGGTGTTGATCGCCTGGAGGAACGCGAAGGTTTCAGCGCCGCGCAATTCGCCCAGTAGCAGACGGTCGGGTCGCATGCGAAGCGAGGCCTCGAGCAACTGTTGCGCTGAGACCTTGGCAAGGCCCTGGTCGCCCTTCGAGGCTATCAGGGTGACATTGTTGGGAGCCGGCAGCCTCAGTTCGCGAGTGTCTTCGATTGTGATGATCCGTTCATGAACCGGGACCTCCTTCAAGAGCGCATTCAAAAACGTCGTCTTGCCAGTCGACGTACCGCCTGAAACGACGATCGAGACGCGGTTGCGGACCGCGTATTGCAGGAAATCCATTGGCGACGTGTCGTGCAACATCTCGACAAGTCGCTTTTCTTCGGGTGAAAGCGCCAGGCCGCTGCCCATCGCCGTGTTTTCGAATGCGCCGAGATCGTTCTAGGCATCAAGGCTCATATCCATGATGACCTGCTTGCGGATCGAGATCGCCCCGCCTTCAGGAGCCGCCGGCGGCAAGATGCATTGGATGCGCTCCCCTGAAGGTAAAGCGGCTGACAGGACCGGCTTTTCTTCGTTGATCACCTGGTTGGTCGCCGAGGCGACGCCGGTCGAGATATGCCTAATCCAGCCGGGCGTGACCTCGCGCTTGACGACGTGCTCCATTTCCTTGGCGCCGAGGCGTTCGATGAACAATTCACCTGGCCTGTTGATTGCAATCTCGGACACCGCAGCTTCGTTCAAATAGGACCATATCGGCTCCAGATGAGCGCGCAGGACCGGAGCTCTCGCCCAAGGATCGGGGAGGGGATGGACGGCATTCATTTCACCGGGCTCCCATAGCCGGGATAGAAATGATCCTTCGGCGTGCCGTAGAGAGGCGTCGGATCGATCGCCTTCTTCGGCCGCCCGCCTGCCTTGAGGCGTGCAACTTCTTCCTGGACGGGATCGGCGTACAAATCCGAGAAATCGAGATCTCGCCGCACCAGCACGACGACCGATGTGCCCTGGTCGACGTAGACCGTCGGGCCAATGTTCTGCGTATCACGAAACGCCTCTTGCGCGAGTTGCTGCAGCGCGGTCGATGATTTGTCGAAGGCGATGCTACGCGCGTCGCGCTGCGAGCCATTGCCGCCATAAGTTACGGTCGTGGTCTCGCCGGTCACGGGATCGACCGTCGACACCTGGCGCTGTTGTCCATTCTGGCTACTATCGGAAAGCGAGGACAGATATTCAGAGACACCGCCAACGACGGAAAGCATGATGGCGTTGCCGTAGCGTTCAACCCAGTGCGTATCGACACGCCCGCCCATGCCGCCACGGCCGAGCGCGTCTGCCCCAGGCGACTTGATATCGACGGAAATGCCGTCCGAGCGAATGACCCTGCTCCAGACGATGAAAACACGCTTTTGACCGCGCGCAAGCCCCGAGCGGTATTCCCCGGTCAGGCGCGAGCCCTTCGGAATGAGGATTCGCCTGCCGTCGAGCGAGAAGACATCCTCACGCACGACTGCGCGCACGGCGCCGGGAAGGTCGGTGTTAACGGCGGTTTCCAAATAGCCGCGAATGATCGTTCCCTCTGGGATCAACGCATCGGTGCGTCGAAAAACCCTGGCTTTGACGATGCCGGAGGAACTTGCCTCAGACTGCGCCAGGAATGCCTTGTTGGGGTCACTGTCGGCGCCGGGGACCGGGATGATCTGACCGTCGGGCTCGATTTCGACCTGTGCCGCCTGGGCGCCGGCATCCGTCGAGCCGGTTTGATCATTCGTCACCATCTGGCTCGACCGCAGGCGTTCCCACACCGCTTTTTCGCGCTCGGCCGCCTCCGCTTTACGACGAGCCTCGTCCTCAGCCGCCGCCTTGCGTCGGGCTTCTTCCGCCTCGGCCTTGCGGCGTGCCTCCTCGGCCGCCATTTGCGCCTCCAGCGTGCGTCGCTGCGCATCAAGGTCGGCGCCCTCCTGAACGGTCTGATCGACATTATCGGCTTGTTGCGTGCCGTTCTGGACGTCAGCCGGTGGCGGCACCACGATCTGGTCGATCGTGCCGTCGGCAGGTTGCGGCGGCTCGTTCAACGTCGGCGGGCGGAACTCGGGCGGGTTGAAGTTTTCCTCGCCATCGCTGCGAACATCGCGCGATGCAGGCTCCCTGGGCCAGTTCAGCCATATCAGCGCGCCTACGAGCACTACGCCGAGGCCGACCAGGGCGATCCTGGTACCCACGCCCGCACCACGGCGCGCGACCGTCGGGCTGCCGTCCAGTTGGTTATAATCGATCTGGGTCATCACCGCCCTCCGCTGGATCCGAACAGGGTGGAACCACCCGTCAGTTTCGTTGGACCGTAGACCTGCTCGACTGGATCGATAGCGTTGGGTCGCGCCCGGTTGTAGAGGCAGAGCGTCTTGCCATCGGCCCGCAAGGTGAATTGCCGTGCGACCTTGTCGATGACTGTGTATTTGCCCTGAGTACGAACGTTGACCAGGGACTCATGGCGCTTGTCGTCGACAACGAAGATCGCCGGAATGTCGCCCTTGAACTCCAGAAACAGCTTGGTGCCGTCGTCGAATACGGTGCGCGGCTTCAGGCTGTCGTCGCCCTTGTAGGCGTAGTCGTAATTGAGATCGGCATAGTTCAGGTCCTTCAAATCCGGATCGGTTGCGCTCTCCTTGGCCTGTGAGAGCAGGCGCGCGTTGATATCCTCGTCCGGGTATTTGAACCGGACCTGGAAGGATGCCCGGTCACGGCTATTGTCAGTGGCCTGCAGCAGCAGGGAATAGACGCGCCGGTTGGTGACCACGTTGACGTTGGTCCAGGCATCGCGCTCCAGCGGCTTGACGAACAGAAACCGCGATCCGCGTTTGGGGATGATCGACCAGCCTTTCGTGTCGCCAGCCGACACGGTTTCGATGACTTCGGTCGGACTGAGTTCGACCATCGTGGAAATCCCAAGAGCGGCGCGCACCGACGTCACGTCGTCATTGTTGAAGGTGACATATCGGATGCGGCCGTCGCGTGCCGCCGCGCTGTGCATCGCGCCGAGCAGAAGGGCGGCCGATAGGACGAGGCCCGCGCGCCGTCTCATTGCAGGCTCCCCGCGGCCGGGGCCGATTCCTGGTCGCGGCGGTAATCCGTAACCTGAAAACCCAACGGGTTGTCGAAACGCCATTCGTTCTTGAGCGGCGTTGAGGTGTAGCGGAATTTTATCACCGCCACCCAATTGTCGGCGGTGGACGAATTGTCCCGCCGCGTCGTCGTGGCAAAGCGCACCGAGGCTGTGTTGCGATTGAGCAGGGAAACCGATTTGATCTCGACCGAGACAGTGACATTGCGGCCAAAAATCTTGTCCAGCGATTGTGGGTTTGCTGGCGTGAAAAGCCATGTCAAATCCTTGGACGCGGCTTCGGTCGAGTAGAGCTGTGCCAGGTCGTAATTCTGTTTCAGTTCACGCGAATCGTAGGTTTCGCGGGCCCTGATGTAGCGGACCAGATTGGCCGTCGTGACGGCCTCGTTCTGGGACAAATCTCCAGGCTTCAGCGCGCGCATGATCTCGAGGTAGCCCGTCGATTTGTCGACCTCCACAACATACGGTTCGAACTGCCGGAGGGGCAGGATCAGCACGAGCGCCAGCAGCGACAGCACCGCAACCAGTCCCGAAATGCCGCTGACGATCCAGGCCAATGTACGCGATCGGCGCATTGACCTGTGCGTGTCGTCTTCCCAGGTCGCGCCTGCCCTGTAATAGCGCTTGTCGACGAGTTCGCGGCTGCTGCTGGCAGGTGTTTCCATTGAGATTGACACTTTACTATTGCCTCGTTTGCGCGGCGATCCTGATCCGATCGAGGGCCGCGATCCGTGATAGTTCTTGTGTTCTAGCCCAGAGGCCTGGAGTTATCGCGGGCACCTTGCTGGATGGCGGTCCGGGTTGCGGCATCCGCTCTGGCTGCTCGCGAAGATCGAAAACTGTTTGTCGCGAGCTGCCGGGCGCCGCGAGCGGCACGGCCGGCGGCCCATCGCGCGCCGGAATAGCGCACGGCATTCCTTCCGAAGTTTCTATAAGGGTTGTATGCGCCCACAGTGCTGAGATACCCGCCGCCATTCAGGATCGAAGCAATCGAGGGTATCTGCATGAGAACGTAGATGCCGATGATCGTCACCAGCACCAAGGGCAGCACCAGCGACATTTTGCTGTCCATGGTCGCTCCGCCGGACGTGGCGGTGTTCAGCGCCGCATTGACGAGCGAGAAGTAGAAGCCGAGAAAGCCGTAGATGAGCACTTGCTGAATCATCAGAAAGGTGGTGAGCGAAAGGAAGCCTTCGCTCATGCGCGAGGACCAGCGGTAAAGCCAAAGGATGGTCCATATGGGCGCCAAGGCGAGCGTGATGAACAACATCACCTTCGCGGCGATGATCGCGGCCATGGCAAGCGCTGCGAAGATGATGGCCGACAGCAGAACCAGCAGCGACAGCAGCGCGCCAAAAATGTCATAGAAGGATCCGCTGTAGACCTGATTGGCCACGTCTTGCGCCCCTTGGTAGAGGTTGTCGATCAGCGCTGGAATTGCCGCCTGATTGCTGAGCTGATTGCCTGTGGCTCGCGACACGGCGCCTACGATCACCTTTCCGACCTCATCTGGAATGCTTTGCACAAGCTGGTATATCGTCGCGGAAAATGTGCCCCATCCGGTCAGCAGCAGATAGATGATGACGGCGCGGCCGAGGCGATAGGCCGCTTCGATTGGCGAAATCGACTCCCGCCCGCTCAGGATCGAATAGCCCCACCACGCGATATAGAGGGTGAGCATGAGGGTGAAGACGTTGCCCATCGCATTGCCCAACTGCATATAGACGGTGCGAACGAAGTCCTCGCCGATGTTGTCAATGCCACCGAGGATGCTTGCGGCGAGACCGTTCATGGATTCTTGTCAACGATGCTAGCGAACGGCGTTGAATTGACCGGCTTCAGCGCGCCGCATTCGTCGGCGTGGGCATACGCCAAAGGCCCGCACGGAACTTTCAGTTCACGATTTGCACATCCAAAAAGCACTGCGCCGAGCCCGATCGCAGCGCATATGCGCACCACTCGCCTCGACAAGTGCTTAGCCTCCGCTCTTGCCAAATTCCGCGAACGGATTGACGTCGCGCGGTGTCATCATTTTCTGCACCTGGCTCTGGCGAAGAAGATCTCCCTTCAGCTTCTCATTCAGGGCCGCGACCGCACCGTTTTGGACGCCGATCAGTTCGTTGACCGCACGCGCGTTTTCCAGCTGCATTCGTGTGTTCTGGTCCACCGAACCCTTGACGTCCTGCGACTGCCCGATCTGCCCACTCGCGGACTGCAATGACTGTTGGCGCTGGGTGACGCCCTGCGAGGCCTGCGAGGTCAACGCGCTTAGCAGCGACGCCACGTTGACGCTGCCGCCATAGGCGGTGTTGACGGCGCTCGTCTCCTTGCCGGCAATCTGCTGGAGCTGCTTCACCAGCTGCAGCCCATTGATGACGGCGCCGGCGATTTTCTGGATTTCGGGCGACAGGCCACCAAACGAAAGCGCACCGCCGTTCAGGATCGATCCGAACGACGGCGCCTGGGCGATCGACATATTGCCGCCGAGGCCCATTTGTCCGATCCCGAGCGAACCGTCACGACTGCCGCTGAGAGCCTGCAGGATCTCCTCGCTCTTTTTCAGAATATCCTTGTTGGAGTCCATGATGGAGTTGGTGTTTTCCGCATTCTTGCGGGCTACATCGAGATTGGCGCCATCAGTGACGGCAATCTGTGCATGGGCCGTGCTTGCCCAAAGCGCCAGACTGGCCGCAATCGCGAATTTCTTCATGTGAGCCTCCTATTGCTGTAGAGAATCGATGACGCCGGCAGCGCCAGCAGGGTCGGTGGTAATGATCATCGAGCGGCTGTCGGCCGAGCTTGCCCCCGCGTTCTCAAGTGCGCATGGTAGCCACTGGCCGCGATCAATCTTAAGCCGTTCCAGTTCCGCGGGATTGCAAGAGAACGGGTTTGGAGAACCGCTCTTCGGTTCTTGCACCAGCTTGGCCGACTGCGATGCCTGAACGTTCTGCATCGACAGAAGTTGTGCCAGCAATGCCGTGAAGTCGCCCGCCTGGGCGAAGTACTGGTTGGTGACATCGGCGTTGATCCCACGAGCCGACGAGTTCAGCTCCCAAGCGTCCTTGTATTCGGTCACCTGGCCAACGTTGCCCGCCAGCGCGTCGATCGCCGCGTCGTTGGCGCCCATCTGCGATGAGCTTGCATCAAGGCCGCCAGCCGCCTTCCTGACCGTGCCCATGGCCGCGTTCTGGGCCGTGCCGCCTGCGCCGTCGGCCGTTACGAACGAGAATGGTGGCGGCGCAGCGGCCGGAGCCTTGCCGCTCGACACGTATTCGTTGAAGTAGCTGTTCCAACGGCCGACGCCGCCGGCCCACTGGTTTTGCTCGCCTGCGTTCGATCCGTTGTAGAAGGAGGCGAGACAGCCATAATTCGTCGCCCCGCATTGCTTCACGCCCATTCCGAGATATTTGACGCCGCCTTCGACATTCTGCTCGTTCACGTCCCGGTCCAGTCCCATGGACTTGCCGGTGGCTTTGGTCAGCTGCATGACGCCTTTGACGCCGGTGTGGCTCCCGGCGCATGTGTCGAAGCGCGATTCCTGATAGGCGACGGAGAGCGCCAGGCCTTCGGGCACGCCGTATTTTTGCGCATAATAGCGGATCATCTTCACGTTGCCCGCGTCGCGCTGCAACGCGTCGGCCGGCGACCGGCGAAACATCTGAGAGCGGTATTTGTTCGAATAGGTGCAGACGACGCTTTTCTTCTTGTCGGTTTCGTCCTTCTTCGCTTCATCCGACGTCTTGCTGTGCTGCTCATCCTCTTGCCGCTTGTCGAGGTTAGAATCGTCGATGACCGCGATCTGAGCGATAGCCACGCTCATACTTTCCGCCGTCGCGAGAGCCACGGCGAGACAAGCGCTGCTAAGCCGCTTCGTCATGCTCGTTCTCCCAACCGCAGAAGTATGGCAGCCACATCTCCGGCTCGTCGCCGAAGGTCTCCCGGAGCCGTGCGCATTCCTTGCTGTTGGCTTCGTTCGAGGACAGGACCTTGATCAGATCGGGCATCGCCGACAAATCGAGCTTGGCTACGATCGAGTCGCTGTCGTGCTTGACGAGGAAGGTGCGTGTTTCCTTCGCGGTCCGGCGCACGAACTCGAATTCCTTCGCTGTCAGCGAGAAGCGCTCCATGTAGGACTCCTTGCTCGCCTTCGGGTTGGGGAAGAAAATGTTGGTCTTCGTTTGCTCGATCAGCGACGACGAGATGGAGGAACTGACGACGTCTTCCGCTGTCTGCGTGCCAAAGCCGACAACGCCGTTGCGGCGACGAATGGTCTTCAGTGTCTCGTTGATGAAAGCGGCGAAAACCTCGTCGTCCAACAGCTTCCAGCCTTCATCGAGGAAGAGCATGATCGGCGAGCCGTCGATGACGTCCTCAAGACGATGGAAGATGTAGAGCAAGGCCGCCGAGCGCAGCTTTCTGTCGCCCAGGATCTTGGTCATGTCGAACCCGACCACCGGTTTCGAGAAATCGATGAGATCGACGGGATTGTTGAAAAGCCAGCCCTTGTCCTTCGGGTCGAGCCAAGGCTGTATCCGCGCGGCCAGATCGTTCATGCCGGGCATGAGGGAGCCCCGAAGCACTTCCGGCAGCAGGTCGAAGGTTCGCTGTTCGCGCGAAATCTTGTAGATCATGTCGACGGCGGCGTTGATGACGCGCATCTCCGCCACGTCCAGCGTGCCGCCTTCCGGCGTCAGAATATAAATGAGCAAATCTTCCAGGAAAGAACGGTTTTCTGCCGTGTCCTCGAGCTGCAATGGCGCGAACCCGGTCGGCTGAGAAGGCTCCATCACCTCGTAGCGACCGCCCAGCGCCCGAACAAAAATTTCAGCGCCGCGCATGTAGTCGAAATAGACACATCGCGGCCGCGGCATGATGCGCATGGCCTGCGCCATCAGGAACGACAGCACCACGGTCTTGCCCGAGCCGGTCGGGCCGAACACCGTGAAGTGGCCGACATCGTGAACGTGGAAATTGAAATAATAGGCCGTCTGGCTGGTCGTTTCGAGCAACGCGATGGGCCGTTTCCAATGCAGCCGCTCACGTTGGCCGGAGGGGAAATTGTGTCCGGAGAAAAGACCGGCGAAGTTAAGCGACGAGATCAACGCACGTCGCGCGATGTAGCTGAAATTTCCCGGCAACTGCGCCCAGAAGGCCAGTTCCGTATTCAGTGTCTCGCGAACCGGCACGATCGACATGCGCGAAAGCTCGGCCGTGATATCGGATAGCGCACGATTGAGCCCAGTCATGTCCGGTGCCAGGGCCATGACGCTCATATGATGTTGTCCGAAGACGACTTCGCCGCCGGCCAGCTTGTCGGCACCGTCGTGGACGGACTCCTCGACCGTCGTGCCCGCCTCGTCGGAACCCTCGACCTGGTTCGCGATGGTGTTGATCCTGCGCATCGCGGTTACCCGGTCTTCGATGGCAAAACTCTGCGTCAGGACAAACTCGTGTGGCAGGCGCAAGAGACCGTCCAATGAGCCCGGCGCGGTGAACGGTGGATATTCCTTGATCGACACCATGGCGCCGAGTTTGCCGGCGTCCGGCCCGCGAAGTTCCAGCGCGGATTTGCCGAAAAACAGCTGTCGTGTCGCCAGCACATCACCAAGGGACATGCGCGGCAAAGGCATTTCCACGTCGCGGCCGCCGGCGAGGATCTTCGCCAAAAATTCCGCAGGCTCGGAAAAGAAGCTGTTGCGGCGCTTCACGACACCGAGAAGACGCGCACCATAAGCGGTAAAATCCTTGACGACGCCGTCGAGAACGTCACGCAATTCGGCCATCGCCTCTTCGCGGGTTTCTTCGCCTGCGGTACTTATGCGAAACGCATTGAGCGCCTTGTCCACCCAGCCGACGCGACCGACCATCGGTCGGCGTATGATCGCCAGATACGCCTCGTTGACGAATAGGTTTTTCGCCCCGAGCTCATCCATGTAGCGGGCGTCGAGCTCGGCCACGAAAGGATTGTCAAAGTCGCCTTCGATCTCCGGCGTCACGTGGCGGCGAATGATCGTTGTGTAGACCGCAAAGCGAGACGTCGAGAGATTGCGGAACGTAGTGTTGCGGTTGAACATGCGGCTGTTCAACTCGGCCTGGTCCATCGTCTGGAACGGCAGGCCACTAAGCTGGATTACGCCGACAAGAAATCCGCTCTTCGTCACGATCAGATTGTCATCGGTATGGCGAAGGTAGGGGATGTGCATCGCCGCGGGCTTTTCGCGGCGGCGCTCACGGCCAAATTTGAGGTCGGCATCGAGGCTCATGGCGAATAGCTCCTCGCGCCCCAGAAAGTAAGGTTCGCCACCGCTCCGCGTTTGGAGACGCGCCGCTCGAAAATGTGGAACATGTAGGGATCGCGCTGGCACAGATATGCGCTGACCAGATGCACCACCCCGAACACGCCAAGGCCGAGCATGAAGCTGCTGGTGGCAATAAAGCCGATCACCGCCAGAATGCCGTTCAGCGCGAACACCTCGTAGCGCACCCCCCATTTCATCGGGGGACGTGTCAGTGGCAGGCTGACCGGCTCGACATAGACTTCCTCGTCATCCATGCCTCAGCTGCCTCCCGCGGTCGCGCGAACCGCATCCACCAGCTGCGCAGCGCCGAAGATCAGAGCGATGCCAATGATGATGGAGAAAGCCATCATCCACGCCAGCCGGCCCGTCATGGCGAGGAAGCCGAGAAAACAGACCGCGATAATGGCGAATGAGCGCGCTATGTCGCCCTGCAGAACTCCAACGAACCACTGGAGCACATTTTCAACTGGTGCCGCCGACTGGGCATACGCAGTAGCTGGCGCGAGAGCTATTCCGACCGCCGAGGCCAAGGCCAGTTTCAGCGCAAATTTGCCCGCTTTCCTGTATTTCACCCCTTGGCTCCTTTCAGTTGCCGAGATCCATGACATGACCATCCTGCCAAGCGTCCTCGCTTGCTGGCGGTGCGGCCGCGAGCGTTTCGGATTTGGTCAGGGCGGACTTCTTCACCACACCGCCGAACTTCCAGCGGTTGAGTATTTTCACGATGTATTCCGCCGTCTCCGGATTCACCGGAATGCCCTGCGACTTGTAGACGCTGTTGGGCCCGGCGTTGTATGCCGCCAGCATCAGAAGCGGATCCCCGAATTCTCCATAGAGTGATTTGAGATAGCGAAGGCCAGCCCGGACATTTGCGTGTGTATCGCAACGATCGCTGACCCCTAGATCGGCCGCCGTGCCTGGCATCAGCTGCATGATTCCCAGCGCTCCGGTCTTGGAAGGACCCTGACTGGCGCCGAGATCGCTTTCGGCCCATGCAATCGCCTCGGCCAGATCGGTGTCGAACCCTTCGTCTTGCGCGATTGAACGCACAAGTCGGGAGACGTCAGCCCGATTTCCGGTCTTACACGCCCCCGGCCTTTGCGCCCCGACTCCGGAAAGGGCTTGCGCCGGTGTTGCGAAGGCGATTGCTACGCGGTCTGATGCCAGGTCCCGGCCATGCGCTTCCAACGGCATCATGGCGCCAAAGAGAGTGAGCAGGGGAGCGAATCGAGTGTTCATAGTGTCGCCAAAATTTAACACTTTACTATGGCTACACGCAGCCCTAGTAAAGTGTCAACACGATATCGATCGCAAGGACGGATTTCGATGAAACAGACTGCCCTTTGTACGGTCTTGCTGCTCCAGGGCACCGTGGCTTATGCTGCCGGCGCCGACGCCCCGAGCGCCTTCGCGCAACCCTCAGAGCACTACCTGCTCCAGTTTGCCAAGCCGGGCGAGAAGGTGTTCGTCTATGAACGCTACGATGCAAAAGGCGCGCTCTTTCAGCGCGATGCGGCGACCCTCATCTCGCCGGTCAAGGTGCCGTCGGCGACCGAGCGCGTCATCAACGGCGTGACGTACCGGCTGCGCGGCCTTGCGGCCTGCCCCAAACCGAAGATTGCGTACAAGACGCAGCAATGGGACTGCACGAAGGCCGCGCAGGACTATGAAGAGGTAATCTACAACGATCGTGCGTCTGTCGTGCTTTGCAAAACACTTGTGCTGCAAAGCAGGAAGGGTGAACCCGATGCTGTGTCGTGCTTCTCGCTCGTGGGTGCGGGCAACGCAAACGACCCGTACAACGTCGCCTACGACGATGACGAAATGGTTTTTTTCGACATGGCGGCGATCGGACGCAACAAGGACGGCAAGTCGCTGCGCCCCGATCTAGAGCATTCGGCCGACCTCGGTGGTCAGTTCCAGGAATGAAACAGGCGAGCTTTGCAGTGCTGGCCGCATTTGGTTTGTGCGCATCGGCACATGCCCAGGATGCATCCGAGTCTGCCGTGCCAACGCCCCTCGCGGTATCGAAATCGGCTCAACTGCTGACGGGAGATACCTGGCGTGACGGAGACCACCTTTTCCGCCTCTATGGCGTCCAGTCATGTCTTCGAGGGACGTCAGCCGAAGAGCCAAATGGGAACAAAATCGATTGCGGAAACACCTCGCTGGCGCACCTTGCTGCGCTGTTCGATAGCGCGGCGGTTACATGCCAGCCAATCGGCTACGCCTTCGACAAGGCGGTTTTTGTCGTGTGCGGTGCGCAGCTCAATGGCGAAACAATCGACGTCGGCACCGCGCTGATAGCGACCGGATACGCGTTTGCCGCAACGACAGCAAAGGGCAAAGCCGTCAATGAGAACTACCTCGTCGCGGAAATCAACGCGAAGATGAAACGTGCAGGTTTGTGGGGCACGACGTTTCAACATCCTGTGCAGCTGCTGCTGAGCCAAGGGTTGGAGAGACAAGAATGAAGCAAGACGATGAGGCGCACAGATATTACTATCCCGTCGAAGGACGCGGTGACGGTGCTATTGGTGGAGCCGCTGCATTCATCGCGATCATCTTGGTGCCGGCAGGACTCTTTGCGGCCTGGAATACTGTGGTCTCATGGATTTCAGCGCTTTTCTCTTAGGACTGCAGTTTCGTGAAAGAATCGAGCAACGCGCGCAAATCGTCGACATCAATCTCGCACCAGCCATGGGCCGTCAGCCGTTGGAAGTGGGCAGCCTTCATTTTCATTTCCGCGATAGTGATTACCGGGGCAATCGCAGCACGCCTTCGCAGTGCGGCCTCCTCCGCCATGACCGCGTCCAGCCTCTGACCCAGCAAGATCGCGTCCGTACCCTCGGCCTCCATTGCTCGCTTGCCCAGACGTTCAAGCTCTGCAATGCTCCGACGATGTTCCGCAATCAGTTTCGCGACGCCTTCAGCCGCTACCACCTGTCCGTTGCTACAGACCAATTGAATAGACATCGACCGGCTCCACGTAACTGACTTGGGGGGCGAGAAAATATCCCTCTGCTTCTCGGGCTCCCGAAGCCCTGGCTTCCCCTGCCTTTCGCTCATGCGAGCACACTCCGCCCTGCCATCAGACAAAACGTTTCAGAATCTATGCCGAATTGCATATCCCGAATTTGACCCTGGCGCCGGCGCGACCAGCCGACGGTGCGAATAGACAGTCCCATGCGGTCCTTCTGCTCGGCGAAATATGCCCGACACGGGCGCGGGGTCGGGAGCATGTCCGGTTTGCCGTGCTTGATATTCTTCGGCATCGGCCTGCCTTCGGCGCCGGTGTTGGTGCTGGCCAGCAACTTGCGTCGACTCTGTCGCCGGCAACTAGAAGACCAGGGAACCGGCCGAAGGTGCGCCGGTCCATGATCTGAACTCGGACTGCTCATCTGACAGCCCGTAAAGTCTGTAACACCAGGATTTTTAACATCATCACCGCTCGTAAGGTGGGCGCCTGCCCTGCGACCGATCCGGGCAGTCAGTCCCTTGACTGGTCTCTCTCCTCGCCGGCCAAAAATCGAGTTGACAAAACCGTTGATTGAGGACGAAGGCACGATAAAATACGAAGCCTAGCGAAATGGAACGAAACTAGAGCCCGTAAGTCATTGGTTACGAACGGAAAGTTATTTCTCCCGGCGCCGAGAGACGGGAGTGATTTCAAAGAATTATTCAAGCGATTGGCGGCGGCGGGTGCGGGTCGGCCGTTAGGCAAAGACGGGTTTCCTGCAGGCCCATGGACGCCCGAGCTTCTTGCAGAGGCGATTTCACAGATTGATTCCAATCAGGTTGGGGTCGATCTGAGAACGGTGCAGCTTTGGTTTCAGGAGAACGACAAGGGGATTAGCACTACCAACATTCGTTGGCTGGCGAGGATTTTTGGATGCGATGATCCGATCGCAACTAGCGAATGGCAGATGGAGCTTAGTGCGGCGCAATCGCGCTTATCGGCCAAGAGACGAGAATGGAAGAGAGCCGCAAGCAGGATTGCTCCAGATACCGCACTGACTGGGACTTTCGATGACAAGACAGACTCGCCGGCAGAGCTGACACGGTATACTGACGCCAAGGGGCCGAGGCGGCGGTTTAGTTTGGCGAGGAAATCGGAGGCGTTTTTTAGTTACGGATCTCCCCTGAATTTACCGGCGTCGGTGTTTGCCGGCATGACCGCCCTCGGCTTTTTGTCGTACATCATTGGTATCCACAACGTCACCTACGAGCGAGCCGACGGGCTCGTTAAGCAGGTTGGATTTCTTTGGGCCGCAAATTGGACACTCGACTTTATGGTGTTCTTACCGCTGTTTTTCTTCTTCGTTATAGAGTTGCTGGTCTTCTGGAAAAGTGAGGGGCGCAGAAAGCTTGCAGTGCAGGGCGATCAGGAAGGCGACGACGCCTGGTTGCGCAACGTTGACTCTTCCTCGTACACCTATTGGTCGGTTTTTTTGATTTGCTTGCTGTTCGCGGGTCTTTTTCAATGGATCGGCGTGTCCCTGATCCCGTTGATGAGGGGCGGTGGCAACTATGCCATGGATTGGGGGAAAATAGCTCTTGTGCGTCCTGAGATCATATCTGTCCCAGAAACAGTCGCTTTTACGGGGCTAGCCTACCTATACATGTGCCTGGTGTTTTATCTTTTCTTCGCAGGTCTCATTTTGGTCTACACGGTTGTTCATGATCTTTGGAGAATTGG
Organism: Mesorhizobium sp. M1050; assembly: GCF_040318715.1. Taxonomy (NCBI): domain Bacteria; kingdom Pseudomonadati; phylum Pseudomonadota; class Alphaproteobacteria; order Hyphomicrobiales; family Phyllobacteriaceae; genus Mesorhizobium; species Mesorhizobium sp. M1050. The sequence goes on from NZ_JAMYMV010000058.1 coordinate 31,394, forward strand.
GGACAGGCTGAAGAAGCTGTCGTATGTTGATCATCAGCAAGAACTCAATGAAGCCGGCCTCACAGTGATGCGTGCGGTTTTTCGGTGTACTGTTTTGGGGGTTCTGGTCGCCATATGGATGAAGGTCCAAAGCTCTTATCTGGCATCCAGTGGTGAGAATATTGTGGCATGGTTGGTCGGCGATATGTCTTCGATGTTCCAAGGTCGCGAGCATGTGACCAACGGGTTCCGCTATCGCATGCCGACGCATTACAGCAGCCTTCTTGTCGTTATTTCAACCTGTTTTGTATTTCTGTATGGCACCATCCGACTAGTTGTCGGGGGTCGAGTTCATACGCCTTTGTGGAAGATGTCGGCGGTCGTGGCGTTACTTGTTGTCAGCTACTTGTTGATCGACACGTTTGCCGGCTTTTCGACCCTGCTGGCCATTTCAGTGCTAGTCGCGCTTTACAGCCTGTTCGATCCAGGGTTGGGGCGATGGCGAGAGAGTGATTTGGGAAACAAACAGAGTGTATCATAGTTGGCTTGATCGTTGGGACGAACGCCGGGCCCTTCGCGGTGAGGAAGGGAAGAAACCAACGGATTTCGTCCTTGACGCGGAACGCGCCTTTCCATGTGCGAAGAAGATGACAAGTATCGAGGAATTCTGTGCCCTTGCGGACCAAGCCGTGGTTGATCTAGCCTTTTTCGATGAGCCGAGTGTGAGTGATCAGGGTTTTGAAAGGGTAGATGGGTGGCTCAAATTTCCATCGGACATTTCTACTGATGTCGAACAGAACAACGTCGTCTCGGCGAAAATCACAGAAAGCGGGGCGTTCGATCAGGCAATGGTGATTTTTCACCATTGGAATGCAAGCGCCCGGAATCGTCAGATTGCCAACTTTTTCTCGCAGCGTGGCATCACGGTTGTGGAGATTGCTATGCCTTATCACTTAGAACGTAGCCGTCCCGGCTCCGTCCACGCCGATTATATGCTTAGCCCTAATCTCGGTCGAACGATCCAATCTGTAAGGCAGGCAGTGCTGGATGGGCGAAAACTCATACGATGGTTGAAGAGCGAAGGCTATCGAGAGATTTCGGTTGTCGGTATGAGCTTAGGCTCGTGGGTTGCGGGGCTGGTCGCGGCGCACGACTCGGCTGTGTCAAAAGCCTCGCTGTTTCTGACGGCGGGGAGTCTAGCGGATATGGTTTGGACGGGTCGCGCGACACGACTGATACGTGACAGCATTGAGCCTGAGATTGAGCTGACCGATCTCAGAAGGGCCTGGGGTCCGCTTAACTTGGAGAATTACGAACTTTGTTTGGCACGGCCTGATCTCGATCTTCACGTTGTGTTGGCGAAGAGAGACAAAGTGGTGTTGCCAGAATTATCGGAGAGGTTCATGCGGAGGCTGAAGGATGCCGGTGCTAGGCCAAGTATTTTGGAATTAAACTGTGGTCATTATTCGCTCGCCATGCCGCCTTACATTTTGTGGGCCGGGTTGAGCTTGAAGCGGTTTCTGTCGTGCGCTGACAAGTCGGCCCGGCGAGCATGAGTGTGGCGTTGGCCGGTCAGTTCACCAGAAAATTCTCTGTTAGGCGTGCCTGCGCGTCCGGCTGCAGCCAATAACACGTAGTTCAGGTTGGTGGGACCTTATCCCAAAATAGGAACGTCCGTGGGTCAAGCTTCAACGCCTTGGCGATCGCGGCAATCGTGTCCACGCTGATGTTGCCGCTCGCGCGCTCCAGTTTCGTGAATGTCGCCTCCGCCACGCCGATCAGCTTCGCCATCTCATAGCGGAGCATATTGCGTCGTTGCCGCTCCATGTCGATGATGTGTGCAAGGCGCTTGCGGATCGCAGTTTCGTCCAGCTGATGCACCCATTCGGGGAGTTTTTTCCCGCCGGAGAGCAGTTCTGCGACAGACACTTGCAGGCCGTTTGCCATGATCTGCAGCGTCGTCAATGTGACATTATTTTTCTGCCGAACGGTCTGGATGTAAGTTCGGTAAGCGAGCCCTTCGCCTTCAGGGGTGCGGAACAGCTCGGCCATGTACATATGGGATAGGCCACGCTTGGCTCTCTCCCGCTCCAGCACGGTCGCAATGTTGACGCGCAAGGGGTTGTCGACCGCGCCCGCATCGTCTCGTTTCATAAATCGATGTAGTCGCACAAACCTGCCTTCTTGATTTGTCCTTTTTCGCACGAATCATCCATAGTAAAGTGTCAAAATCGCAACGAGGAAAAGGCTATGACCATGCTGAAACATTTCTTGGTGAGTGCCGCCGCCGTCGCGGGCGCCGCGGCTCTCCCATCCCAATCACAGGCATCGGAGTGGGGCTGTCAGGTGCTCCTCTGTCTGTCCGGTGATTGGCAGGGCACTCCTTCTTGCCACCCGCCAATCTACAAGTTGATTGCGGCGATGGAAGCCCCGGGTTTTAACTGGCCGACCTGTCCACAAGCCAACTCCAGCGCCGCGAAATTTGAGAAGTATGAGGATTGTCCGCTTGGCTGGCAAGCAGTTGGTGCCAACTCCGACCGACCCGGAATGGGGCACGAACGGAACATCTGCCGCATCAGCTCCGACAGACTCACGATACCCGGCGTTCTCAAAAACAGCGGCCTCGGCGGACGTGATGAAGACGGATCACGACAGGTCCAACTCGAAATCGAAGGTAAGGTGGTGACGGCAAAAATCCAGACAAGTGGCAACGACAAAGGGCATTCCTTGGGTAATGGCCCAACCTACTACACCATCGCTCGACCGATGCGCGGAGAGCCCTGGTTCATCGAGTATGACGACGCGAACGGTATGCGCCAGAAAAGCTGGTTCAATCTCAACATGCCATAAGCCAAGCCATCACGCAGGACGAGGACTGTGAGGACCATAATTCAGGGAGGTTTGTAGTGTTCAAGACGCTTCTCATGTCCACTATGATTATGAACACAGGCGCAGTGTTGACGGCGGCTGGTCAGAGCGACAGGCCGCGATCAAGCGTGGACAATCCGATGTGGCCCGCTTCACTGAAATGGGACTGCAAGACCGCTGCCAAAATCGTGTGTGAGCGTGATGGCAGTTGCTCGGTGGCTGAGGGCCACACCGGATTTGTGCTGAACTACGGCAGCAACGAAGCTGAGTTCCCGGCCAGCAATGTCAGGATCAAACGCCACTATCAACAGACTGTGCAGGCAAGCCCTTTGCAGCAGGAAGTTAAAGTCGAACTGGCCGACAACCGGGTTCTATGGCTGACGGCCGTGGATGCCAGCCGCACGTATTCGGAAGCGTGGGTCGGCGCACTGAGCGAGTTGAAGGGTGGCGCGGTACTGATGGAATCCGAGGGAGTCTATTGCATGCCGCACAAGTGAATGCGCCCGAGAGGGCAGGCGAGCAAAGGGCGATATGGTCTGACCGCGGCGTCGGACCTCGGCGTTGCAGAAGCGTTCAGGGTGTTCCGTCCAGGTTTATCGGGCGATGAGGTGATAGTAAGTAATATAAGATCCGTCGCATCAAGGCTTAGAGTGGGAGTGACTGTCACAACACTAGATATAAATTCACCATTGGACTGTCAAAGCGGTTGATACGCGAGCCATGTATACTTGGAATAACTGAGAAATATTTGCTTTTACTGATGAAAGTCGCATAAGATATCTTATGGAACTTTGACATTAAATGAAAACGCTTCGTTGACCACATCGTCCTGTGCAACCACGGATTCGTAGTTTGCGAAAGAGAAATCTCTCTCAAAAAGCACGTCGGCTACATTTGAGAAGAGCACATTTTTTGGCCGTTCAAGGCCTTCCGGCTTGTATCAGGCTCGCCCGCGACTCCCATGGAAAGCGTGCACTCGGTCGCGAAGCCACCAGGCAATCTTAGGACACTGCTATCACGGCGCTCTAAGAGATCAGCGGCGCCCCTCTCCGGCTTGGTAATCGGCCTTGCGCTTTGATCCCTAAGCGGGGAACATGCGCGATCAGCGCGCCGTCAGCCGGATTTTCGACTGAGGTCGCACGGCGTGCGGACAAATTCGCCGTCGACAAGGCACCGGTGTTGAAAGAGGGGCGCGTCGGCGAGCGGCGGGAGGATCATTGGCAGGAGCTTTCTCGATCGGGCAGTTATGCGGAAAACAGGAATGCCGCCGCCGGATCGAAAAAGACTTGACGGCTGCAGGGCGTCAGATCCTGCGACCGCATGGCGGCGGAGGTCGGCCTGATGTCGATCTCCTGTCCAGTGGCCGTGCGCGCGACGATGCGCCGTCGTTCGCCATAGAAGGCGACATCGACGATCTCGACAGCGAGTTCCGCGCTCGCCGGCTTTCGTTCCATGCCAAACGCTTCCGGCCGGATCATCAGCCTGGTTTTTTGCCCCTTGTCGAAGGTCCTGTTGACGCTCACGCCGGAGACGACTGAACCGTCCGCCAGCCGGATCGTTGCCGCGCCATTGGCGGTTTCGAGATGTTCGGCGGTGAGGAAATTCGAATTGCCGATGAAGCCGGCGACGAAGTCGGTGGCCGGTCTGAGATACAGGTCCTCGCCGGTGCCGGTCTGCTCGATGCGACCGTCCCTGAAGAGCGCGATCCGATCCGAGAGGTGCAGCGCTTCCTCCTGGTCATGCGTGACATAGAGGATGGTAACGCCGGTCTCGCGGTGGATGCGGCGGATCTCGGCCTGGATCTCCTCGCGCAGTTTCTTGTCGAGCGCCGACAATGGCTCGTCCATCAAAAGGATCGGCGGATCGTAGGCCAGTGCCCGGGCCAGCGCCACGCGCTGCTGCTGGCCGCCCGACAGTGCGCCGGGCAAGCGCGCGGCGAAGCTTTCCAGCCGCACCAGGGTCAGCATGTCGGCGACCTTCTTCTTCACCTCGGCATCAGGTCGGCGGCGCACCCGAAGCGGAAACGCGATGTTCTCGGCCACCGTCAGATGCGGAAACAGCGTGTACCGCTGGAAGACCATGCCGATGCTGCGCTTGTGCGAGGGTATCGCCAGCAAGGATTTGCCTTCCAGTTGGACATCGCCGGAGCTCGGATCCTGGAAGCCGGCGATGGCATAGAGCGTCGTTGATTTTCCCGAACCCGACGGCCCGAGAAAGGTCAGGAATTCGCCCCTGGGAATCTCAAGGGTGACGTCGTGCACGGCGGTGAACGCGCCGAACGCTTTGTGCAATTTGCGGATGGAGAGGAAGGGCTGGATCATGTCTTGACCTTTCGCTGCAGCAGCGCCGTCACCACCATCAGGGCAAGCGTCAGCCCGACCAGCAGGCTGGAGGCGGCGGCGATGACCGGGCTCAGATCCGAGCGCAGACTGCCCCAGATCTTGACCGGCAGGGTTTGCAAGGAGGGGCTAGCCATGAAGATCGCCACCACGACCTCGTCCCAGGAGGCGAGAAAGGAAAAGATCGCGGCGGAAAAGATGCCGATCCGGATCGATGGCAAGGTTATCCTGAGCCTGGCCTCGAACGGGCTGGCGCCGCAGACGATGGCCGCGTCCTCGATCGATTTGTCGAAGCCTTCAAGTGCGGTGGCGATCGGGATGATGGCGAAGGGCAGCGCCAGCACCGTGTGGGCGATGACGAAGCCGATGCTGGTACCGCCGAGACCGAGGCGCAGGAAGAAGGCGTAGATTGCGATGGCGAACACCACGACCGGCAACACCATCGGCGTCAGCAGCAGACCGCGAAGGATTTCGCGGCCGCGAAACTGGCCGCGAACCAGGGCAAAGGAGGCGAGCAGGCCGATCATCACGGCAAGGATCGCCGTCATCGTGGCGATGCGGGCGCTGGTCAGCGCCGCCTCCAGCCAGGAAGGGTCGGCGAACAGCTCCCGGTACCATTTCAGCGTCCAGCCAGGTGGCGGAAAGGCCAGCCAGCGCGACGAGCCGAACGACAGCAGAACAATGAAAACCACCGGCAGGAGCAAGAAAGCGGCGACCAGGGCGGTGAAGCCGAGCAGCGCAATTTTCAACCAACCCATGCGGTCGTAGTCGAGCAGCATCTCAGATGCCTCCCGTCATGCGCCTGGCGCCGACAAGGCGCAGCTGCAATGCGTAGAGCGCCATGGTGACGACGAGCAGGATGAAGGCGGCGGCGCTGCCCAACCCCCAATTGAGCAGCGACTGGATCATCTGCGCGATCATTTCGGCCAGCATCATGTTCGATGTGCCGCCGAGCAGTGCCGGGGTGACGAAATAGCCGAGCGACATGACGAACACCATCAGGCCGCCAGCGGCGAGGCCGGGCAGCGACAGCGGCAGCAGGATGCGACGGAATGCCTGGATGGGGCTGGCGCCGCACAATGCTGCGGCACGCAACGTCATCGGGTCGATCGCCCGCAAGGTGCCGACCAGCGGCAGGATCATGAACGGCAGCATGATGTAGACCATGCCGATGGTCACGCCGGTGAGATTGTTGATGAGCGGCAGCGGCTGGTCGATGATGCCGATGGCGAGCAGCGCTCGGTTGATGACGCCGGTGCGCTGCAGCAGCACCATCCAGGCATATGTGCGGGTGAGCAGATTGGTCCACATCGACAGGATGATGACGCCGAAGATGATCGAGGCCAGCGCGGAGGGCATGATCGCCAGCATCCAGGCGACTGGAAAGGCGACGACGACGGTAACGGCGGTGACCACCGCCGCGACGAGGAAGGTGTTGAAGAACACCCTGGCATAGGTGCCGTCACCCAGCAGCGTTGCGTAGTTCTGCAGGCCGGGTTCGGGCTCGGTGACACTGCGCAAGAGCAGGGCCAAGACCGGCACGACGAAGAACAGCACGATCAGGACCAGCGCCGGCAGCAGGCTGTTGAAGCCTGCCGGCATGCGGAATCCTGGTAGGCTCTGGCGTGTTTCGACCGACATGGCAGTGATCCGGCTATGGGACGAGACGGTGCTGGCCGCCTCGTCCCGTGCTGTTCAAGAGGCAGGCTTATTTCGCCTGCCAGGCATACCAGCGCGTGGCGATCTCGTCGCGGTGCTCGGCCCAGTAGTTCATGTCGAGGTTGATCTGCCCGTCGACATGGGCATCCGGCAGCGACTTCACGACGTCCGCCGCCATTTCGGCCTTGGCCTTGGTGTTAACAGGCGCATAGCCGCTGGATGCGGCAAATTCCGCCTGGCCGGCCGGGCTGCTTGCCGCAGCCAGGAACTTCATCGCCGCATCCTTGTTCTTGGCGCCTTTCGGCACCACCAGGACGTCGGCTGCCGTCAGGTTCTGATTCCAGGACACACCGACATCGGCTTCGTCGTGCTGAAGCGCAAAGACGCGGCCGTTCCACAGCTGGCCGAACGCCGCCTCACCGGAAGCGATCAGCTGCTGCGACTCGGCGCCGCCGCTCCACCAGACGATGTCAGACTTGATGGTGTCGAGTTTCTTGAAGGCGCGGTCGAGATCGAGCGGATATAGCTTGTCGGCGGGAACGCCGTCGGCGAGCAAGGCGATCTCGATGACGCCGGGCGCCGACCATTTGTAGAAGGTGCGCTTGCCCGGGAATTTCTTGGTGTCGAACATGTCGGCCCAGC